>JAISQQ010000315.1 GCA_031274075.1 Accumulibacter sp. | reverse complement strand
AACCGCGGGCATGGCCGGTGATACGGACCGACTCATGGGTGTCGTCACGCCATGAGACCGATAGCTCAAGCTCAATCCTCTCTCCGGAAATGTACAAGGCACGTTCAACAGGAGGCGCGCCTACCCGATCCAGCAAGTCCGGCGCGGAAAGCTGCCGGATTACCTCCATCTCCTTGACCAGGGCGGCGTATGCGTCTGACCTTTTCATGGACGATGGTGCCTTTGATGTTGGCGACAAATTGCGATGATACATCCTCAATGCCACCAGGCTCCCAGCAAGACAGCGGCGAAATTACCCAAGCCGATCACGATCAAAAGCCAGCCGATGACCGGCAGCAGTATGACGAACATGACTGGAGCGCCCCGTCCGCACGTCGCGATCATCCAGAACACATCCCATCCCATGCGCTGGCCGTGGTTTTCAAAAAACTCTTGCCGATAGTTCTCGACGTACCGCGAGCCGACGATCTTGTACGCATACAGCAAGGCGATGCCGATGCCCATGAGAAGCAAATTCCCGAGCGCCGCATCCATTGCCGGAGTCATGTTTGCCGCCTGACATCCAGTGCACGGATTGACGGGTATATACTCGGCCCTCGCCGGCGCATGACAATAATGTCCATATTCATCGATAAATGTTTTTTGATTTCATCCCGTCCCCCAAGCCGCCCGATCGGGCGCGGGAACGCTTGGGACTCAAGTCTCGCAGCATAAAGACGGAACGCCGGCATGTCCAGTGCCCGCGGCGTCGCCCGCGTGTCGAATAGTCTTCATGGACGCAAGACCGCGCCAAGCCGGTAACGCCGCCTTGTTTTCCGACTGCCTGAGCGCCGATCGGCCCCGTCTGCGCGCGATGGCGCGCGAGCTGCGTCATCTCTACGGCGTTCGCCGCGAGGCTCTGCGGAAGGAGTACGAGCAATTGCTGGAGAAGTCCCGCGCGGCCGTGGCGGCGCGGCGCGGGAAGCTGCCGCGGCCGAAGTTCCCGGACGCGCTGCCGGTCAACGAGCGCCGCGCCGAGATCGCGGAACTCATTGCCCGGCATCAGGTGGTCGTCGTCTGCGGCGAAACCGGCTCGGGCAAGACGACGCAGTTGCCGAAAATCTGCCTCGATCTGGGACGCGGGACGACCGGGCTGATCGGCCATACGCAGCCGCGCCGCATCGCCGCGCGCGCGACGGCGGCGCGCATCGCGCAGGAACTGGAGAGCGAGCTTGGCCGCGAGGTCGGCTACAAGATTCGTTTCACCGACCGCGTCTCGCCGCAGTCCTACGTCAAGCTGATGACCGACGGCATCCTGCTGGCCGAGACGCAGGGCGATCCGCAGCTCGCGCAGTATGACACGCTGATCATCGACGAGGCGCACGAGCGCAGCCTGAACATCGACTTCCTGCTCGGCTACCTGAAGCAGCTTTTGCCGCAGCGGCCTGATCTCAAGCTGATCGTCACCTCGGCGACGATCGACGCCGAACGCTTTGCGCGGCATTTCACTTTCGACGGCAAGGCGGCGCCGGTGATCGAGGTGTCCGGCCGCCTGTATCCCGTCGACATCCGCTACCGTCCGCTCGATGCCGGGAAGGCCGGAGAGGACGAGGAGGATGGCGAAGACGACGAACGCGACCTGTACGACGCCATCGTCGACGCCTGCGACGAACTCAACCGCATCGGCCCCGGCGATATCCTCGTCTTCCTGCCCGGCGAGCGCGAAATCCGCGAGGCCGCCGAGGCCTTGAGGAAGCATACCTTCAGTCGCGGCGGCGCGGCGACCGAAATCCTGCCGCTGTTCGCCCGCCTTTCGGCCGAGGAGCAATCGCGCGTCTTCAAGCCGCATCCGGGGCGGCGCATCGTACTGGCGACCAACGTCGCCGAAACCTCGCTCACCGTGCCGGGCGTCCGCTACGTGGTCGATACCGGGCTGGCGCGCGTCAAGCGCTATTCCTACCGCAACAAGGTCGAGCAATTGCAGGTCGAGAAGATCGCGCAGGCGTCTGCCAATCAACGCGCCGGGCGCTGCGGCCGGGTGTCGGCCGGCGTGTGCGTCCGGCTTTACGGCGAAGAGGATTTCGCCAGGCGTCCGGCGTATTCCGATCCGGAAATCCTGCGTTCGTCGCTGGCCGGCGTCATCCTGCGCATGAAGTCGCTGCGTCTTGGCGACATCGAGAATTTTCCGTTCCTCGAAGCGCCGCCGTCCAAGGCGATCCACGACGGCTACCAGCTCTTGCAGGAACTCGGCGCGGTCGGAGAGGAGCGGGCGCTCACCCCGGTCGGCCAGGAACTCGCCCGGATGCCGCTCGACCCGCGCCTCGCGCGCATGATCGTCGCCGCGCGCGACGAGGCTTGCCTCGGGGAAATGCTGGTCATCGCCGCCGCGCTGAGCGTGCGCGACCCGCGCGAACGTCCGCAGGAAAAGCAGGGCGCGGCCGACGCCGCGCACCGCAAGTTCGCCGACGAGAAGTCCGAGTTTCTTTCCTGGCTCAAGCTCTGGCAATGGTACGAAGGCGAGTTGAAGCACAAGAAGTCGCAGCGTAAATTGGTGCAGGCGTGCCACGCCAACTTCCTGTCCGCGCTGCGCATGCGCGAGTGGCACGACATCCACGCCCAACTGCACAGCCTGGCGACCGAACACGGCTGGCTGAAAATTACCCTCCCCACAGAAAAGGACGCGCCGGCCCGCCCGCCGGACCCGCGCGCCGGCGACGCTCCCGCCCCGGAGCGGCCCGGCGGCGGGAGCGAGCCACTCCCCATCCGTTACGAGGCGATCCATCGCGCGCTGCTTTCCGGCCTGCTCGGCAACATCGGCTGCAAGTCGGAGGATTCGGGGTATTACCTCGGCGCGCGCGGCATCAAGTTCCTGATCCATCCAGGCTCGCCGCTCAACAAGAAAGCCGGCAAGTGGATCGCCGCCGCCGAGATCACCGAGACCAGCAAGCTCTTCGCCCGCTGTGTCGCGCGCATCGAACCGGAGTGGCTGGAGAAAGTGGGCGCTCACCTGATCAAGCGCAGCCATTTTGATCCGCATTGGGAAAAGAAGGCGATGCAGGCGGTGGCCTTCGAGCGCTCGACGCTGTACGGCATCGTCGTCAATCCAAGGAAGCGGGTGAACTACGGGCCGATGAATCCGGCCGAGGCGCGCGAGCTGTTCATCCGGCAGGGACTCGTCGGCGGGGAGATCGCCGAGGAATACGCGCGGCGCTGGGCGTTCTACACCCACAACCAGCAGTTGATGCTCGACATCGAGACGCTGGAGCACAAGTCGCGCCGGCCCGACGTGCTGGTCGACGATGAGCTGATCGTCGCCTTCTACGACCGGATCGTTCCCGAAGGCATCGCCAGCGGCGCCGATTTCGAGCTCTGGCGCAAGGCGGCGGAGCGGGAAAACCCGAAACTGCTGTACCTGAAGCGCGAGGACCTGATGCGGCACGAAGCCGCCGGGGTGACCAGCGAAGCCTTCCCGCCGGAAATCCGGCTCGGCGGCGTCGACTTCGAACTCTCCTATCACTTCGAGCCCGGCTCGCCGAAGGACGGCGTGACGATCACCGTGCCGCTCGCCCAGATCAACCAGATTCCGGCGGAACGCTGCGAATGGCTGGTGCCGGGCCTGCTCAGGGAAAAAGTCGCGCAGCTCGTCAAGACGCTGCCGCAGAAAATCCGCGCCAGGCTGGTGCCGGTGCCCGATTTCGCGGCGGAATTCGTCGCCGCCACGCCGGCCAACGAGCCGGCCAACAACAAGGGGCTGGTGCCCGCGCTGGTGCGCTACATTCTGCAGACGCGCGGACTCAACGCGCGCGGCTGGGAGATCACGCCGGACGCCTTCCGGCCGGACGCGATCCCGGCGCATTTCTTCTTCAACTTCAAACTCGTCGACGAACATGGCCGGCAGCTCGCCATGAGCCGCAATCTTTCCGAGCTGCGCGCCGAATGGGGCGGACAGGCGCGGCAGGAATTCTCCGACGCGCACCCCACGCCGGCCGAATACACCGGCATGACCGGCTGGAGCTTCGGCGAATTGCCCGAGCTGATGGAGGTGACGCTCGGCGGCCAGCGGGTGATCGGCTACCCCGGCCTTGCCGACGACGGCGATTCGGTGTCGCTGTGCGTGTTCGATTCCCCGGAGGAAGCCCGCGAGGCGCATGCCGCCGGACTGCTGCGCCTGTTCCGGCTGCAATTCGCGGAACAGCTCAAATACTTCGAGAAGAACCTGCCCGGGCTGATGACAATGGCCATGCACTACCGCACGCTCGGCTCGCCGGAGGAGTTGCGTTCCCAGTTGCTCGACGTCGCGCTGCGCCGCGCCTGCCTCGCCGAGCCGTGGCCCAGCGACGCGGCGGCTTTCAAGCAGCGCTGCGCCGAAGCCAAGCCGCGCCTGGGGCTGCTGGCGCAGGAAATCTGCCGGCTGGCCGGCACGGTGCTGGACGAATGGCAGGCGGTGCAAAAAAAGCTGCCGGCGTTCAAGGCCCATGCGGCGGCGGTGCGGGACATCGAGAAACAGCTCGCGCGCCTGATCGGCAAGCGCTTCATCGCCGATACCCCGTTCGAGCGCCTGCAGCATTTTCCGCGCTACCTGAAAGCCGCCGCAATGCGCCTCGACAAGCTCCGGGCCAGTGTCGGCAACAGCGGCGGCAACGGCGCGGCGCGCGACGCGCAACTCTTGGCCGGCTACGCGCCGCTATGGACGAACTACGAGCGCCGCGCCCTGCTGCTCGCCCGGCAGGGCGTCGCCAATCCCCAGCTCGAACAGTTCCGCTGGCTGCTCGAAGAACTGCGCGTGCAGCTTTTCGCGCAGGAACTGCGCACCCCCGCGCCGGTGTCGGTCAAAAGGCTGCAAAAGATGTGGGAAAGCCTTTGAG
>JAISQQ010000130.1 GCA_031274075.1 Accumulibacter sp. | reverse complement strand
CGAGCCAGGCGGCCAGTGTCCCGACGCTGGTTTTCGACGAAGTCGACGTGGGCATCGGCGGCGGCGTGGCCGAGGTCGTGGGACGTTTGCTGCGCGAACTCGGGAGCGAGCGTCAGGTGCTGTGCGTGACGCACCTGCCCCAGGTCGCGGCGCGCGCCAACTGGCAATGGCAGGTGTCCAAGAACAGCCGCGGCGGCGAGGTATCGAGCCGCGTCGTCGCCCTGGACGAGTCCGGGCGCGTCGAGGAAGTGGCGCGCATGCTGGGCGGCGTGGAAATCACCGCGATCACGCGGCAACACGCGCGGGAGATGCTGGGGTTCAGTGAAGCGTGAAAGGCGAGGAACCGGGCGGACAGCTTTCGCTTCTCTCATTTATGACTGTCATGACTGTCGCCTCGGACGCGGTTTTGCGCATTGACGCCGGGTTTTCGTTCAGCAAGCGTTGGGGGGCGTTACACGGTATTCCTTTTTCGCATGGCCCGTATAAAACCGTTCAAAATGAAGGCCAGCGAGACAAGTTGCTGAAAAAATAAAATTATTTTATCCTGGATAAGCATCAAGATACCCATACTGATGACCATTACGGCAAACAGGAGCCATCCGGCGGGATTCTTTTTGGCAAGTAAATAGCTGCCCAAAAGAAAACCAAAAGTAACGCCTATTTCCAAGACTTGAGAAATGGCAGTAATACCATTAAAATAATAAATGCTATACGAAATACCGGCTGTGATCGCCAGCCAGGTTACAATTTTAACGCACCTGTCAAAATAAGCGTGCGTACGCGCAACGCTTTTCTGGAGGAGAGCATTGGGGCCGGGCGGCGCGGTCCAGGCCGTTACCAACCCCAGGACCAAGGCAGGCGCGCCTCCCGCTTCGATGGCCACGGCAATCCAGTTGTTTTTTTCCGCCAAAAGAATAACCCACGCGGGCAATCCGATCAAATATGAAGCCCAGCCAACGAGACGCCATTTTCTGTCGTCTTGCAGCCCTTCGGCGTGGGAGAGCGCGATTTTGGCGAGGAGATAGCCTGCTCCTCCCCAAATTTGCAGGAAAATATCCATTATTTCTCCCGCGCGCACCGGAACAGCAAGGGCTTTTGGTCCGCTTCTCCGCGCCAAGCCATGAGTTCGTCCATATTCCGGTAAAAGCAAGTATCAATAAAGCAGCTCGGCGCGAAAACGGCGCACTTCGCCAAAGGCAACACCAAAACCTGAAGTGTTCCCCGTGAAAGCATTGGGGGAAGCATGAAAGCATTGGAAAGCATTGGGGATAGACCACGATTGAATCTTGAAAACCCCGGCGCGTTTGGAGAACACGCTCTACCGGAATGACGGGATGGAAACAATCTGCCTGGCTTAGAGTGAGCGAAGCGGCCCTCAACGCTTGTGAGCAACGAAAATCGCCGAGCTTCGTTGCATTTTGCCCAAGCGCGGCGGTCCGATATCCTCCCTGGTAATTTCCCGTCGGGATTTTTACCTTTCACGTCTCGTTCGATTTGTCCCTGTTCGGACAGTCCGGACGGCCGCATTCGACGTAGAGATACATCGCGTGCGCCTGGATGGTGAAGCCGCGTTCTTTGGCGACGCGTTTCTGCCGCCGCTCGATTTCCTCGTCGTGGAATTCTTCCACGTGGCCGCAGTGGACGCATACCAGATGGTCGTGGTGCTTCATCGCCTTGCGTTCGAACACCGCCTTGCCCGATTCGAAATGATGCCGTTCGAGCAGGCCGGCCTGCTCGAACTGGGTCAGCGCGCGATAGACCGTGGCCAGGCCGATGTCCATGTTGTCGTTGACCAGCAGACGGTAGATGTCGTCGGCCGTGAGGTGTTTTTCTTCCGCCCTGTCGAACAGTTCGAGGATTTTCATGCGCGGAAAGGTGACCTTGAGGCCGATGTTCTTGAGTTCGCTGGATTTGTTCATGGCTGTGGAGGAGTAAGGATGGGTTCTTTCGGTTATGATATACCGTTTATCAGGAACTCTGGCGGGAGACCGTAGTTTATGCCATTTTACAAGTATTTTTCACTAGGGGGCGTTTACGGCCTGAAGGCCGGGCGGATAGCCTTGGCCGTTCTTCTCTTCCTGGCGGGCGGCGCGTGTTCCTGGGTGCCGCGCCCCATCAGCGAGTACAAGATCGACATCCAGCAGGGAAACGTCCTGACGCAGGACATGGTGGCGCAGCTCCGGCCCGGCCTGTCCAAGGATCAGGTGCGCTTCATCCTCGGCACGCCGGTGTTGATGGACATGTTCCACGCCAACCGCTGGGACTACGTTTACCGCTTGCAGAAGGGAAGCACGGGCGAAGTCGAGATGCGCAGATTCTCGGCCTTCTTCGACGACGACGACCGGCTGGCGCGCGTGGGCGGCGACGTGGCCGCCATGCAGTCCTCCGATCTGACGGCCGAGCCGGAGAACAGGATGCGCGAAATCGACCTGGGATCGGTGCCGGAAGGAACCGAGGCGCCGCCGATCGAAGAGAAGGGATTTTTCGGAAAATTGATGGAAAACATGGGGTTCTGAGATGAGTGCACTGAAAATCGCGGTGGTGGGGGCGACCGGACGGATGGGGCGGATGGTCATCGAGGCGGTGCTCAAGGACGGCGCGGCGGAACTGGCGGCGGCCATCGACCTGCCCGGCCATCCGCTGGCCGGCAAACCCGCCGGGGAACTCGTTGGCCTGCCGTGCGCCGTGCCGCTGAGTTCCGACGCCGAGGCCGGGATCGCCGCCGCCGATTGCCTGATCGACTTCACGCGTCCCGAGGGCGCGCTCGCGCATCTGGCGCACGCCGCGCGCCTGGGCAAGGCGGCGGTGATCGGCACCACCGGGTTCGACGCCGAAGGCAAGGCGGCCATCGCGGCGGCGGCGCGCAGTGTGCCCATCGTCTTCGCGCCGAACATGGCGGTCGGGGTCAATGCCGTGTTCCGCCTGCTCGACGTGGCGGCGCGGATTCTCGCCGAAGGCTACGACGTGGAAGTCATCGAGACGCACCACCGTTTCAAGGTCGACGCTCCTTCCGGCACCGCCTTGCGCATGGGCGAAATCGTCGCCAGGGCGCTGGGCCGCGACTTGAAGCAATGCGCGATCCACGGGCGCGAGGGCGTCACCGGCGAGCGCGATCCCCAGACCATCGGCTTTTCCGCCATTCGCGGCGGCGACATCGTCGGCGACCACACCGTCCTCTTCGCCGGCATCGGCGAGCGCATCGAAATCACCCACAAG
>JAISQQ010000124.1 GCA_031274075.1 Accumulibacter sp. | reverse complement strand
TTTCTGGAATTCTCGTGCATAAGCTGTTGATTATTATGGCATGAAATTTTATAAACGTGAGTTTTTAGCGGTGCCCTTTATATCTCCTTGACCTTTTTGTGAGTTGCTAAACAGGCTCTAAGGTGCATCGAAGCTCATGTATTTGTCCCGGTCAGAGATGTGTTCGTACATCATGAATTCTCCCCGCGCGGCGTTTTTGCGGAAAAGGCCGACGAGTGCGCCATCTTCGATCATCCGTTTGGCGACATTGGAGACCTGGATGTCAATCCGTTCCTGGGGCGCATAGCTTGTCTTGCCAATAACGACCGAGAACACTCCGCGCGAATCGCCCTGCACGGTGAATCTGGCAGAGCCAATGAGCGATGATGAGGTCAGGGACTGGTCATTGTCATAGAGCCTGACCTCGTATTTTCCGTGCTCAGCCGGCACATGCAGCTTGATGACCGGATTGGCCTTTTCCGTGTCGGTTTTTTCGGCCAGTTGTTGCGTGATGAGTTGTTGCGTGATGTATTGCCCATGAGCAGAGCCTGCGGACGCAATGCAGATCATTGCGCCTCTGGAGATTGCTTGGGGTGACAACCTGGGCAGGGTGATATAAATGGGTTCGACGGGCGCGAAAGTGGATTTTTCCACTGCCAGAACGGGTTTTGCGGGTACAGGAGCCTGTTTGGGCGTGGCGGAACCCTCAACGCCTGCGGGTTGTTCGGGTGGATTTTCAGGCGAGGCTGTTACGGGGTGGAGTTCCGGCGTCTGATCGATGACGGCTGCCGGGGGTTCTGCAGTCTCCTTGTCTGGCCGCGCCAGGAAAAACCCGACGGTGATGCAGGCGGCAAGAGCGCTTGCGGCGATGGCGCTGTACCATAAGGGATGTTTTGTTATTTTTGCGCGCAATTCCTGATTAGCCTGAGCCGGTTCAAACAGCCCTCCGGTTTCCGGGGTATCCTGCTTTTTGATCTTGTTATAAATCAGGGCGTTGCATATTTGCTCGGCGATGACCTGGGGAGAGTCGATGTTCGTGACGCCCTGTGTCGCGTTTAGCCCCAGCGCAAGGCCAGGGGGGGGGAATGTCCATGCCGTCAAGATATACCGGGATCACCCAAATCCGCTGGTTGAGCGCAAATTCAACTTCTGCCCGGACATAGGATGAATTAACGGAATTTTTCGATGCAAACAGAAGAAAAGCCTTGCATTTCATGATGGCAATGGCAATTTCGTCTGTCCAGGTGGAACTGATGCTTATTCCTTTGTCGTACCAGATGGCGTATCCGCCCGCGCTGACGCGCTCGATAACGGGAAATACAATCCCGGCATCCTGATGGGCATAGCTGACGAACACGAATGACTCGTGGTCAGCGTGGCACGATGACACCTTGCAGTCTGCTTTTTCCCCTGCCATGATGCAGCGCCCGTCCAATATGTGATGAAGGTATAAATTCTGCCATAGTTTCCCGAATTTTTATAATGTCGCCGCTATCCAGCCTTGGCGAACATTTTTGCACCCAATCGCGCCCTGGGTATAACGTATCCCATTTAGAACGCACTTGCCGATAACGGCCCTTGTCGGGATCGTGGTTTCCAAAACCGTCGATAAGCTTATTCCAGATCGGGGGAAATTTTGCGATCAATAAAGTCTCTCCAAGTGGGATCCAAATGTCTTCCACCACAAGAAAGCGACAATGGAAATCTTTCAGACTCAGATTTTCAGCGGCATTGACGCTTTCAGCATGTTCTTTTAGGCGATTAAACATCACCAGGCCAGGCGCTGAATCAAGGCCGAAGTTCCTTTTACGGGCTCCTGGAGGGACGGCTTTTCCCACATAAACAGGCAACGCAAAACTTCACTCAAGCCTGCAATTTATCCTCCTCGCTTTCCTGGCTATCGTCTTGAAAAGACGATTAAACAGGTTCTGAGAACCTGTTCACGATCTTTCTCTCTGGGAGCGCGGGGCACTCTCTCCATGAATCGACCGGTGCGCGCGAAAATGGCGGTGATTACTGGGCGCTTCGCGTCCGCAAGAATTACTGATACCTGATCCCTGATCCCTGACACGTAGGGCGGGAAAGCGCAGCGCCTCCCGCCGGTACTCTTCCCGGCGCAACGCGCCGCACGATTCAAGTCCGTCGAATAATAGAAGCATAGGAGTGGCGGCTACGCCGCCGGAGAGAACGACCGGCGGGAGGCGCTGCGCTTTCCCACCCTACGGGGTACGCCAACGGTTTTACGCCAACGCCCAGGCGAGCCGGAGATCCGCGCCCCAGGAAAATCACCACGATGCCAACGACGCCACAGAGTGCGATGGCCCTGCCGCGCTCGCAGAGAGGATCGCAAACAGGTTCTAAAGAACTTGACTTCAAAATGGAATTCGTCAGACGGCGTCGATCCCGTCGACGATCGCCGGGTAGCGCAGGCGCGCGCCGAGTTCCCGGCGCAGGCGCTCGTTGTCGAGTCGGCGCGATTCGCTCATGAAGGAGAAGCGTGTCGGAGAGAGCGTTCTTTCGGCCTCCCGCCGCGAGACGCGGGGCGGGCGCGGCAGCCCGCGGCGGTCGGCGACGAGATCGAAGTAATCGCCCATTTTTAGGCACGAATCGTCGGCGGCGTTATACACGCGGTTCGGGGAGCCGCGGCGCAGCGCGGCGCAGATCAGCCGTGCCAGGTCGTCGGCGTGGATGTGGCTGGTGAATACGTCGTCCTCTCCGCGCAGGGCCGGCATTTCTTGGCGCAGCCGGTCGAGCGGCAGCCGGTCCGCGGCGTAGATGCCCGGCACGCGCAGAATGCTGACGCGAACGCGGCCGTCGCGGCCGAAGCGCCGCAATTGGCCTTCGGCGTCGACGCGCCGCCGGGCGCGCGCCGTGAGCGGACGCAAGGGGCGCGTCTCGGCCACGCGCGCGCCGCCGCAGTCGCCATAAACGCCGCTGCTGCTGATATAGACGAAGCGCTGTGGTAGACTGGCTCCCCTGCTCAACGCGGCCAGCAGCCGGCGCGTCCGGAAATCCCGCGAGCCGGACGCGGACGGCGGCGCGAAATGCAGCACGGCGTCGGCCAGCCCGGCGACGCGCCGCAAGCTGGCGGGCCGGTCGAGATCGGCGATCAAGGGAAGCGCGCCGCGCGCGCGCCACAGCGCCGCCTGCCGCGCGTCGCGCAGCAGCGCGACGATGCGGTAATGGCCGAGCAGATGGGGCAGCGTTCGCCGCGCGACGTCGCCGCAGCCGACAATGAGCAGTGTTTGCACGCGCGGATTTTAGAATGTTTTACGTTTTGATGCGGACAGTGAGTGACTATTTCCACCCCGTCGTTCCGGCGCGAGCCGGAATGGAATCCAGGAATTTGAGGAACAAGCTGGGTCTTGGCTTGCGCCGGGGCGACGCCTCTATGCATATACCCATGTTCATGTGATGAAACGTGTCGGTACTTACCCCGAAAATGCGCTGACGGAATCACTCCGCAGGAAATATATCATGGGTTTTACGGCCGGGATCGAAACCCGGCCAGCGCGCCTTCGCGGAGGAAGCCCCGCAAGGCGCGATTTTGTCGGACAATGCGGGTTGCCGATGAGGAATTCATTGCCCGCCCGGGCGACGAACTTCGGGGAGGGTGTCCGCGGCGTCCGCGGCGTCCGTAGCAAGACCGATTGAACACTTTCCAGGTAAGCGCCATGTCCGACATATTCATTTCCCGCCAGCCGCTGATCAACCGCCAGAACCGGATCCTCGGCAACCGCCTCAATATGCACCCGCGAAGCGGCGCGACGCCGCGCGACGCGGCCGTGGTACTGCAATCCCTGGGCGACGACTGGCCGGCGAACGAGAAACCGATATTTCTCAACGGCGGGGGGATTCCCTGGGACGCGGAACTGCCCGAATGGGAGGCGCCGCCCAACGCCACCTTCGAATTGCCCGGCGCGGCGTTCGCCGCCTCCGGCGCGGCGGCGCTGGTTTCAGGCCTGCAATCCGCCCAGCTCTCGCTGTGCCTGATGGTCGACGAACACGCCAAGACCGCCTTCGCCTCCGGCGTCGCCTTCCGTTTCATCGGCCTCGACGCCAAGCGCTTCCCGCCGCCGCAGATGAAGACGCTCGCCGCGCAGACCCAGCCTCACGGGATCGGCGTGGCGTTCAACGTTCCCGACCGGCAGGCCTTCCAGGACTGCCTGAACGCCGGTCTCAACGCCGCCGCGAGCTGGTTCTTCAAGATGCCGTCCGGCGCGCCGGCCAAGGCGATCAGTCCGGGCCAGGCGCAGATCATCCGGATCATGAACCTGGTGCGCAAGAACGCCGAGGTCAAGGAGATCGAGGCGGCGCTGAAACAGGACGTGACGCTCTCCTACAAGCTGCTGCGCTACATCAACTCGGCCGGATTCGGCCTGTCCTGCGAGATACAGTCGTTCCGCCACGCGGTCACCATCCTCGGCTACGAAAAACTCAACAAGTGGCTTTCGCTGCTGCTGGCCACGGCCAGCAAGGATCCGATGGCGCAGGCGCAGATGCACACGGCGCTGTGCCGCGCCCGCCTGATGGAAATCCTTGGCCAGGGGCTGGTGGACAAGAACGAATACGACAACCTGTTCATCACCGGCGCTTTTTCGATGCTCGAAGTCCTGCTCGGCATCACCATGGACAAGGTGCTCGAAACGATGAGCCTGCCCGAGGCGATCGGCGACGCGTTGCTCGGGCGCGGCGGCGTCTACGGCCCCTTCCTCGATCTGGCGATCGCCTGCGAGGGCGAGGACGGGGAGGCCATCGCCACCCAGGCCGGCATGCTCGGCCTCTCGGCCGACGCCTTCAACCGGGCGATGATGAAAGCCCTGTCCTTCGCCGAAACGATACAGTTCTAGGAGTTCGAGGCGTCATGGCAATGGATGAGGACGAGGCTTCCTACTGGCTGCTGCGCTGCGAGAACCGGTTTTTCGTCGTCGATGGCGGCCCTTCCGGCAAGACCTTCCCGCTTGGCCGCGCGTCCGATTTCGGCGATCCCGCGACGGCGCTGCGCATCGGAGACTGGCAGGGACGCCCCTGCCATGCCGCCGAGATCACGCGGGCGCCCGCCCATCTCCCCGGCGAGCTGAGCCTGCTGCGCCCGCTCCACGGGCTTGCCGGCGTCGAGGCCTTCGCGCTGGCCGGACGCGCCAGCGTGCTTCTGGACTGGCAGCGGAATCATCGCTTTTGCGGCCATTGCGGCGCGCCGACGGCAAGGAAGTCCGGCGAGTTCGCCATGGCCTGCCCGGCCTGCGGCCTGCTGGCCTACCCGCGCATCTCGCCGGCGGTGATGGTGCTGGTCGAACGGGGCGACGAGCTGCTGCTGGCGCGCAGCCCGCATTTTCGTCCCGGGGTGTTCAGCGCGCTGGCGGGCTTCGTCGAGGCCGGCGAGACCGTCGAGCAATGCGCCGTGCGCGAGGTGCGCGAGGAAGTGGGCGTCGAGATCGCCAACCTGCGCTACTTCCGCAGCCAGCCGTGGCCTTTCCCCAATTCGCTGATGATCGCCTTCTTCGCCGACTACGCCGCCGGCGAAATTACCCCCGATCCCGCCGAAATCGAAGCCGCCGCCTGGTTCCCCCGCCACGCCGTGCCTCCGATTCCGGACCAGGCCAGCATCGCCCGCCACCTGATCGAAGCCGCGCTGCGCGCCGCCGCGCCGGGTAAAATCGCCTGAAGAATCGCATTTGATACGAAAGCATTTGACACGAAAACGCCACCCAAGCCGCAAAGGACATTTCATGCTCAAGCTCAAGGACCCCGCCCTTTTCCGCCAGCAATGCTTCATCGGCGGCGTCTGGATCGACGCCGATTCCGCCGCCACGATCACCGTCCGCAACCCGGCCACCGGCGAGACGCTGGGCACCGCGCCGAGGATGGGCGCCGCCGAAACGCGCCGCGCCATCGCCGCCGCCCACGCCGCCTGGCCCGCCTGGCGGGCGAAGACCGCCGGCGAGCGCGCCAAACTGCTGCGCCGCTGGTACGAGCTGCTGATCGCCAGCCAGGACGATCTCGGCCTGCTGATGACCTCCGAGCAGGGTAAACCGCTCGCCGAGGCCCGGGGCGAGATCGCCTACGCCGCGAGCTATCTCGAATGGTTCGCCGAGGAAGGCAAGCGCGCCTACGGCGAAATCGTTCCGCCCAACCTCGCCGACCGGCGCATCCTGGTCACGCGCGAGCCGGTCGGCGTATGCGCCGCGATCACGCCGTGGAACTTCCCGTCGGCGATGATCGCCCGCAAGGCCGGCGCGGCGCTCGCCGCCGGCTGCGCGATGGTCGTCAAACCGGCCAGCCAGACGCCGTTCTCGGCGCTGGCCATCGCCGAACTCGGCGCGCGCGCCGGCATCCCGGAGGGCGTGTTCAACGTCGTCACCGGCTCGTCCGGGGAAATCGGCGGCGAACTCTGCGCCAACCCGATCGTGCGCAAGCTCTCCTTCACCGGGTCGACCGAGATCGGCGCGAAACTGATCGCGCAGTGCGCGCCGACGGTCAAGAAACTGTCGCTGGAACTCGGCGGCAACGCCCCGTTCATCGTCTTCGACGACGCCGACCTCGACGCCGCCGTGGCCGGCGCGATGGTCTCGAAGTACCGCAACGCCGGGCAGACCTGCGTGTGCGCCAACCGCCTGCTGGTGCAGGACGGCGTCCATGACGCCTTCGCCGCGAAGCTGGCCGCGGCCATCGGCGAACTCCGGGTCGGCAACGGCGTCGAGCCGGGCGTCACGCAAGGGCCGCTGATCGACCCGTCCGCCGTCGACAAGGTCGAGGCGCTGGTCGCCGACGCGCGTGCCAAGGGCGCCCGCGTCATCCTCGGCGGCCGGCGGCACGCGCTCGGCCACACCTTCTACGAACCGACCCTCCTCGCCGGCGCGACGCCGGACATGCGCGTGGCGCGCGAGGAAATCTTCGGCCCGGTGGCCCCGCTGTTCCGCTTCGCCACCGAGGGCGAGGCGATCCGCCTGGCCAACGACACCGAGTTCGGCCTGGCCGCTTACCTCTACGCCCGCGACGTCGGGCGCATCGTCCGCGTCTCCGAGGCGCTCGAATACGGCATGGTCGGCGTCAATACCGGACTCATCTCGACCGAAATCGCCCCCTTCGGCGGCATGAAGTCCTCCGGCCTCGGCCGCGAAGGCGCGCGCCACGGCCTCGACGACTACCTCGAAATCAAATACGTCTGCATCGCCGGCCTGGATCGATGAAATGTCGATTTATTTTACAATTCCGGGCAGACCCTTGACAGGCATCGGGCAAGGAGGCTATAAAACCCGGAACGATTGCGTGTGACTTATTTCACGTAAACCATGCGCATGGCTGTCGGCTTTCTTTACAGTCCCGGCGCGTTCGCTGAAGGGGCGTCGTAATTCCCTATTTGTTGTTTATAAGCATTTGTTTATAAACAACAATCATGGCAGGCACGATAAATGCTTTGGAATTATTGGAGTATTTTTCCGGAAATTTCAGATTCAGATGCGTGCTTATGTTGTTGGAAGGAACAAAAATGAAAACGGATAAATCGGCCAAAATGCTGTCCGTCGCAGTCGTTGCGGCGGCGCTTTTCACGGCTCTCTTTTCCGGCGCGGCGGCGGCGGAAACGCTGTTCGACAGTAACATTCCGCCCGGTTGGACGCACATCGGTGGCAACACCCCCATCTCCGGCTATGGATCTGCGGTGGCGAACGGGAACATTGGTCTTTCACCCGATGAAGGCCGGTATGGATACGTGACGACCGTTGGTACGAAATTTATTGATAATGGCAATGGTTGTGGTAGTGTCGGTCTAGGCCTCGGGACCGATAAGGCCTCCGGATGCGAGCGAAACGGATCGGTGTTGCAGTCCAGTGTGTTCACGGCGGCGGCCGGGGACGAGCTGCAGTTCTATTTCAACTACATCACCAGCGACGGCCAGAAATTTTCGGATTACGCCTGGGCTCGCTTGATTAACACCGTTACTCAGGAGGCGATCCTTCTCTTCACGGCGCGGACGACGACGGATGAGAACACCGTCCCGGGTTCCGGTATGCCTGCCATTGGCGAGGGTGTAGAGATCGTCGGGCCAGGCGGAAATCCAGCAACCCCGATGATCGAGGGGAGTGGGCAGGATGGTGGGCCAGTGTGGGATAAACTCGGCAGCGACTCCGGATTTTGCTACGGCATTTTTGGCGAAGGGTGTGGTTACACCGGATGGATCCAGGCAAACTATGAGTTTGTCGATGATGGCAGCTACGTTCTCGAGTTCGGCGTGGTTAACTGGACCGATAACTTTCGTGACTCCGGCTTGGCCTTCGATGGCGTCACGCTCACTCGCCGACCCGCCGCCGTTCCCGAACCTGCGTCCCTGGCCCTGTTTGGTCTCGGCTTGATGGGTCTGGCGGCGTTCCGGCGCCGGCGCGCGTAGTTCCTGGAACGAGCCGGCAGCCGGTTCATCGAGCCCCGGCTGTTTTCAAGAGAGAAGCCCGCGACAGCCTGTGTCGCGGGCTTTGTTTTCGTGGCGTCCTCAGCCGGCCGCCTCGATCCGTTCGGACAGCCGCAGCCATTCTTCCTCGCTCTCGGCCAGCGCGTCGTTGACCGTCCGCAGATCCCTCCCGAGTTCGGCGATTTCCCGTGGCGACAGGGGTTCGCCGAGGCGCGCCTCGATCGTCCGGCGCCGCGCTTCCAGTTCGGCGAGGCTCTGCTCGATCTTGCCGAGATCGCGCTTCAGCGCCTGGATTTGCCGGTTCGCCCGCGGCGGCGCGGCGGGCGGGACGGCTTCTTCCCGGAGATCGGCCTTTTGCGCCTCGCGCGCGCGCCGGGCTTCGTCGAGCAGGAATTGCTGGTAGTCGTCCAGGTCGCCGTCGAAGGGCGTCACGCCGCCGCGCGCGACGAGCCAGAACTCGTCGCACACCGAACGCAGCAGCGCGCGGTCGTGGCTGACCAGCATCACGCTGCCCTCGAACTCGTTGAGCGCCACGGCCAGCGCCTCGCGAGTGGCGAGATCGAGGTGATTGGTCGGTTCGTCGAGCAGCAATAGGTTCGGACGCTGCCAGACGAGCATGGCCAGCACCAGGCGCGCTTTTTCGCCGCCGCTCAGCGTGCCGACCGGCTGCATGACCATGCCGCCGATGAAATTGAACGAACCGAGGAAGTCGCGCAGATCCTGCTCGCGTCCCGGCTCCCCGTCGGGCGGCTCGTTCCGGGCCAGCCGCCGCAGGTGCTCCAAGGGGCTGTCCTGCGGACGCAACACGTCGAGTTCCTGCTGGGCGAAATAGCCGATGCGCAGTCCCTTGCCCTCGGTGACCGTGCCGCCGAGCGGCGCCAGGACGCGGGCGATGGTCTTGACCAGCGTCGACTTGCCCTGCCCGTTGGCGCCGAGGATGCCGATGCGCTGGCCGGCGTTGACCGTGCGCGTCGCCTGGCGCACGATCACCGACGGCGGCATTCCGGGCGTCCCCCGTGGCGGCGGATAGCCGCAATCGGCGCCCAGCATGACCAGCATCGGATTGGGCAGGCTGGCCGGTTCCTTGAACTCGAAGCCAAACTCGGCGCTGGTCAGCACCGGCGCCAGTCTTTCCATGCGCTCGAGCGCCTTGACCCGGCTCTGCGCCTGCCGCGCCTTGGTCGCCTTGGCCTTGAAGCGGTCGATGAATTTCTTCAGATGGGCGATCTTTTCCTGTTGCCTGAAATAGGCATTCTGCTGTAATTCGAGCTGCTGCGCGCGCGTTTCCTCGAAGCTGCTGTAATTGCCGCCGTAGCGCGTCAGCGCGCCGTTTTCGATGTGCAGCGTGACGTTGGTGACGGCGTCGAGGAATTCCCGGTCGTGGCTGACGACGATCAGGGTACCGGCGTAGCGCTTGAGCCAGTTTTCCAGCCACACCAGCGCGTCGAGGTCGAGGTGGTTGGTCGGCTCGTCGAGCAGCAGCAGCTCGGACGGGCACATCAGCGCGCGCGCCAGTTGCAGGCGCATGCGCCAGCCGCCGGAAAAGCTGTTGACCGGCTGATCGAGCTCCGTGGTCTTGAAGCCGAGTCCCAGGATCAGCGCCTGCGCGCGCGCCCGGGCGTCATGCGCGCCGGCGTCGTGCAGCGCCATGTAGGCGTAGGCCATGCGTTCGCCGTCGCCCGCGGCCTCGGCGGCGGCGGCTTCCGCGCGCGCCGCCATGAGTTGCGCGTCGCCGGCGATCACGAAATCGGTCGCGCCCTCCGCCGTTTCCGGCATCTCCTGCGCCACCTGGGCGAGACGCCAGCCCGGCGGGCGCGAGAATTCACCGCCGTCCTCGTGCAGGCGGCCGTCGATCAGCGCGAACAGCGACGACTTGCCGGCGCCGTTGCGCCCGACCAG
>JAISQQ010000108.1 GCA_031274075.1 Accumulibacter sp. | reverse complement strand
GGGCGGTCGTAGAAGGCGATCATCATCTCGTAGTTGAGAAAGAGGCTGCGCCCGTCGAGGTTGGCCGAGCCGACCAGCGCCAGGTCGTCGTCGACCAGCACCGCCTTGGCGTGCACCATGCGCGGATGCAGCCAGACGCGCGCGCCCGCGACGATCATGTCGCGCAGGGCGCGATGGCGCGCAAAATCGGCCAGCTTGTGATTCGACCGCCCGGGCATCACCAGGTCGACTTCGATCCCGCGCCGGGCGGCGAGCGTCAGCGTCGTCAATAGGGACGAATCGGGAAGGAAGTACGGCGTAACCGCGAGAATGCGCTGCCGCGAGGTGAAACAGGCGGAGACCAGCAGGGTGAAGATGGTGTCGTCCGGGCGATCGGGACCGCTATCGACCAGCTGCGCCAGGGCCGGCGCCGCGCCGGCGCTTCCCTGGGCGATGGCGCCGACGGGCGGCGCTTCCTTTTCGCTGGCAAAGGCCCAGTCCCGCTCGAATTGCCCATACGCCTGCGCCACCAGCGCGCCGGAAAGATCGAAGCTCAGGTCGATCCACGGCCTGCGCCGAAAAAACAGCCGGGAATCGCCCTCGAAATACTCCGCCGCCAGATTCCTCCCGCCGCACCACAGCGTCTTGCCGTCCGCGATGACCATCTTGCGATGGTTGCGCAAGTTGGTCCGCCCGCGCTTGGAGGAACTGAACGGCGGCACGAAATGAACGACCTTGACGCCCGCCTTGGACAGTTTCTTCAAATTCGGGTAGCCGCCCAGATAGAAGCCGATGCCGTCGATCAGCAGGCGCACCCGGACCCCGGCGCGCGCGCGCTGTTCCAGCAGCTTCAGGATTTCGCGGCCGAGCACGTCCCGACCGAGGAGGAAGGTCGACACGTCGAGCGTGGCGGCGGCGCCGGAGACGATCCGGCGCAAGGCGTTCAAGGCGTCGGCGCCGTCCGCGTGGATGTTGAGGCCGTCGTAGGAAACGGGATCGGGAAGCCCCATGGCGGCGCCCAGTTGCAGCGAGCGGAGCATCGTCGGACTGGCGGCGGCGACCGAAACCGAAACGGCGCGCGCTTCCGGGAGCGTTCGCGAGACCGCCACCTTGCGGGTGCCGAACGCCAGGTAGAGCGGCAAGGCGAGGTAGGGCACCAGCAGGATGCCGAGCACCCAGGCGATCGCCGCCGACGGGTGGCGGCGCTGGTTCAGCGTCTGCGAAGCGCCGACATAAACGGCGAGTCCGGTCATCGCCAGCAAAAGATCGAGCACCTGCCAGTTCGCCCGGATGAATTCCGTCACCAGTCCGATCGCCGTCTCCTTCCGTCGTCAAGTCCTTCGGGGCGAACGGCAAGCCGCGTCCGCCGCCGCGCGCGGCGTCCGCAACCCGCGCGAACACGCCGAGGCATCACTCCACGGTAACCGACTTGGCCAGGTTGCGCGGCTTGTCGACGTCCGTTCCGCGCACCAGGGCCACGTGGTAGGCCAACAATTGCAGCGGAACCACGTGCAGCAGCGCGGAAAGCTGCCCGTAGTGCTCGGGCAGGCGCAGCAGGTGCACTCCCTCGGTGGCGGCGATTTCGCTGTCGGCGTCGGCAAACACGTAAAGCTCGCCGCCGCGCGCCCGGACTTCCTGCAAATTCGATTTCAGCTTTTCCAGCAGCGCGTCGTTCGGCGCCACGGCGATCACCGGCATGTTCTTGTCCACCAGCGCCAGCGGGCCGTGTTTCAGCTCGCCGGCCGGATAGGCCTCGGCATGGATGTAGGTGATTTCCTTGAGCTTGAGCGCCCCTTCGAGCGCAATCGGATAATGGCGTCCGCGCCCGAGGAACAGCGCGTGCTGTTTCATGGCGAAGCGCTCCGCCCATTCCTGGATGCGCGCTTCGAGTTCGAGCACGCGCAGCACGGCCGCCGGCAGATGGCGCAGATGCCCCAGTTCGGCGCTCTCGGTGTCGGCGGACAGGCGCCCGCGCAGCTTGGCGATGACCAGCGTCAGCAGATACAGCGCGGCCAGTTGCGTGGTAAACGCTTTGGTGGACGCGACGCCGATCTCCGGCCCGGCGCGCGTGATGAAGCGCAAGTCGTTGTCGCGGACCAGCGAGGATTCCGGCACGTTGCAGATGCACAGCGTGCGCTCCATGCCCAGCGACTTCGCGTGCCGCAAGGCGGCCAGCGTGTCCGCCGTTTCGCCGGATTGGGAAAGCGTGACCACCAGCGTGCGCGGATCGGCGACCGATTGGCGATAGCGGTACTCGCTGGCCACCTCGACATTGCAAGGCACCCCGGCCAGCGCTTCGAGCCAGTAGTGGGCCACCAGGCCGGCGTAGTAGCTGGTGCCGCAGGCGATGATCAAGACCTGCCTGATTTCCTTCAGCGCCTCCTCGCAGCGCGCGCCAAACAGGCCGGGCTGGACGCTGCGCGCCGCGCCGAGCATTTCCAGGGTGTTGGCCAGCGCGGTCGGCTGCTCGAAGATCTCCTTCTGCATGTAATGCCGGTACTGGCCGAGTTCGACCGCGTCGGCCGAAAGACGGCTCTCGGTCATCGGGCGCGTCACCGGCGAACCGTCGACGCGCGTGATGCGATACCCCGTCCGCGTCAGCTCGGCGCAGTCGCCGTTCTCCAGATAGACGATGCGGCGCGTTACTTGCAGCAGCGCCGAAGCGTCCGACGCCGCGTAGTTGCCCTCGTCCGACAGGCCGAGCAGCAGCGGCGAGCCTTCGCGCGCGACGATCACGCGCCCAGGCTCGGACTCGCGCAGCACGGCCAGCGCGTACGCGCCCTGTAACTGGGCGATCGCCGCGCGCGTCGCGGCAAAAAAATCCGGCGTTTTCTTCAGTTCGGAAACGATCAGGTGCGCCACCACCTCGGTATCCGTCTCCGAAGTGAATTCGTAGCCCTCGTCTTTCAGGCGCGCGCGCAAGGCTTCGTGGTTTTCGATGATCCCGTTGTGCACCACGGCCAGCCCGCCCGAAAGGTGCGGATGGGCATTGCGTTCGCACGGCACGCCGTGCGTCGCCCAGCGCGTGTGGGCGATCCCGGTGCAACCCTCGGCCTGCGCCGCTTCAACCTGGGCGGCCAGCGCGGCGACCCGCCCGACCGCGCGCAGGCGTTGCAAGCCCGCCGCGTTGACCAGCGCCAGCCCGGCCGAATCGTAGCCGCGGTATTCGAGCCGGCGCAAGCCTTGCAGGAGAACCGAAACGATGTTGCGGTCCGCAACCGCCGCGACGATGCCACACATGATTTATCCACCCAAAGTAAAAAAAAAGGACACTGCCGGGAGAGATTTTACTCCCGATGCCTCACCCCGCCGCCAACGGCTTCACAAATCACCCGTCATTCCAGAGGATAGCGGACGGCTCAATTTACCGGGCGCTCCGCGCCCGCAAATATCACTGTCCTCTGTCCTCTGTCTTCTGTCCTCTGAACTTCACCGGCCTTTTCCAGCCCGGAATCGACGCTTGTTTCACCCGCGACACGGTCAGGCTGTCGGGCGGCGCGTCCTTGGTCAGGGTCGTTCCCGCGCCGAGCGTCGCGCCGCGGCCGACCGTCACCGGCGCGACCAGTTGGGTATCCGAGCCGATGAAGGCGTCATCCTCGATGACCGTCCGGTGCTTGTTGGCGCCGTCATAGTTGCAGGTAATCGTTCCGGCGCCGATGTTGACCCGGCGGCCGATCGTCGCGTCGCCGATGTATGCCAGGTGATTGGCCTTGGAATGCGCCGCGATGGTGCTCTTCTTGATCTCGACGAAATTGCCGACATGCACGTCTTCCGCCAGTTCGGCGCCCGGACGCAGGCGGGCGAACGGTCCGATCCGGCCGCCTACGCCGACCGCCGCGTCCTCGATATGCGTAAACGCCGCCAACCGCGTCCCGGCGCCGATGCGCGCATCCTTCAGTATGCAGTTCGGACCGATCTCCACCGCGTCGTCGAGCACGACCCGTCCCTCGAATACGCAGTTGACGTCGATGGCTACGTCGCGTCCGCAGCGCAACTCGCCGCGCACGTCGATCCGCGCCGGATCGGCGAGCCGCACGCCCTGTTCCATCAGCTTCTCCGCCAGGGCGCGCTGGGCGATGCGCTCGAGTTCGGCGAGCTGCGCCTGGCTGTTGACGCCCAGCACTTCCCATTCGTGTTCCGGACGCGCCGCGCGCACCGGCAGGCCGGCTTCGACGGCCATGCCCACGACATCCGTCAGGTAATATTCCCGCTGCGCGTTGTCGCTCGACAGCCGGCCCAGCCATTCGCCGAGACGTTCGGTCGGCAGCGCCATGATGCCGGTATTGATCTCGCGGATGCTTCGCTCCTCCGCGCTCGCGTCCTTTTGTTCGACGATGCGCGCGATGCTCCCCGCCGAATCGCGCACGATGCGTCCATACCCCTGCGCATCGGCCAGTTCGACGGTCAGCACGGCCACTCCGCCGGTCGCCGCGTGGATCAGTCTTTGCAGGGTCTCCACCCGGATCAGCGGCACATCGCCGTAAAGCACCAAGGTCGTCCCCTGCCCGTCGAGAAACGGCAGCGCCTGGCGGACGGCATGCCCGGTTCCGAGCTGCGGCTCCTGCAAGACCCAGGACAGGTCGGGCGCGTCGAGCGCCGCGCGGACGGCGTCGCCGCCGTGGCCGTAGACGATGCACAAGCGGCGCGGCGACAGCGCGCGCGCCGTATCGACGACATGCGCGGCGAGCGCCTTGCCGGCCAGGGAATGCAGCACCTTGGGCCGGTCGGAATACATGCGCTTGCCCTGGCCGGCGGCGAGAATGACGATATTCATGCCTGGACTCTCTTCTTTGACGGATGATCTTTTTGCCCGGCGGCGAGTCTGCCGGACTT
>JAISQQ010000085.1 GCA_031274075.1 Accumulibacter sp. | reverse complement strand
GGCGACTGGGGCGATCTGGACCCCCACGATCGGCGGCAAAACGACGCCGCGCTCAAATCCGGAAAGGATCGTCTGTTCTCGTCCTACCGGGTCGCGCCGGACCTGACGCTGTGGATCATCACCGAATGGGATCGCAGCGTCACCACGCGGCTCCTGCCCGGCGAATACTGATCCCCAGCCTGCGGCCCGGCGCCGTTTTTTTTTTTTCTCTCTCTCTCTTTCTTTCCTTTTTCTCTCTTTCTCTTCCCACCCCGGGGCCGGTCTTCGCCCTGCGGGGAGGAGGCGGCCTCTTTTCTTTCTGTTTTTTCTTTCTCTTCTTTTTCCTCTTTCTCTTCTTTCTCTGGAGTATTGCCATGTCCCTTATCGATCTTGAAACGGTTCCCCCCACCGAAGACCCGTCCGTCCCGGACGAGCTCATCGAAGCGGACGATCCTTCCCGGACGCTGAAGCTGCAGGACTTCGTCGCCGAGTTCGGCGACGAGTTGCTCGATTCGCTCAACCGCGCCAATCCGCCGGTCTACACCGGCGTGCCGCGCGCGCCTCGCCAGATCGTCCTCGCGGGACTCAAGCGCTCGCTCTTCCCGGCGCAGGCCGAGGTCGTCCATGCCGTCGCCGAACTCCTGCTGGGCCGCAACGAACACGCGGCGATCGTCAACGGTGAAATGGGCTGCGGCAAGACCATCGTCGGCATCGCGGTGGCCGCCGTGCTCCGCGCCGAAGGTTTCCGGCGCACCCTGGTGCTCTCGCCGCCCCACTTGGTCTACAAATGGCGGCGCGAAATCCTGGAAACGGTTGCCGGCGCCAAGGTCTGGGTGCTCAATGGCCCGGACACGCTGATGAAGCTCTTGAAACTGCGCGAGGCGCTGGACGCGCCGGCGCAGGGTCCGGAGTTCTTCGTCCTCGGCCGCGTGCGCATGCGCATGGGATTCCACTGGCAACCCGCCTTCGCCCGGCGGCGCACCCGCCGCGGCCACGGGGCGGTCTGCCCCGACTGCGGCGGCCTCGTCACCAACCTCGACGGCGAGCCGATCCCCCCGGCCGATCTCGAAGCCGAGGAGTCGCGCCGGAAGTGCGGCCACTGCGGCGCGGCTTTATGGACGCTGATGCGCCCCAAAAGCTTGTCCGCCCGCGACCAGTCTTCCGCCGTGCTCAAGGCGCTGAAGCGTATTCCCACCATCGGGGAAATGACCGCGAAGAAGCTGATGCAGACCTTCGGCGAATCGTTCCTCGCGTCGATGCTCGGCGACAACGTGCATGAATTCATCAATCTCATGGACGGCCAGGGCGAACTGGTCTTCTCGGACCGCCAGGCGAGCCGCATGGAACGCGCCCTGGCGAACATGGAGTTCGGTTTTGGCGAGGGCGGCTACCAGCCCTCGGAATTCATCAAGCGCTACTTGCCGCAAGGCTTTTTCGACCTCTTGATCGTGGACGAAGGCCACGAGTATAAAAACAGCGGTTCGGCCCAGGGCCAGGCCATGGGCGTGCTCGCGGCCAAGGCAAAGAAGGTGTTGCTGCTCACCGGAACGCTCATGGGCGGTTATGCCGACGACCTGTTCTACCTGCTGTTCCGGGCGCTGCCCGGGCGAATGATCGAAGACGGCTACCGGCCGGCGAAGAACGGCTCGATGAACTCGGCGGCGATGGCGTTCATGCGCGACCACGGGGTCTTGAAGGACATCTATTCCGAGAGCGCCGGCACGGCGCACAAGACGGCCAAGGGCACCAAGGTTTCGGTGCGCACGGTCAAGGCGCCGGGTTTCGGGCCGAAGGGCGTGCTGCGCGGCATCCTGCCGTTCACCGTCTTTCTCAAACTTCGGGATATTGGCGGCAACGTCTTGCCGCCCTACGACGAGGAGTTTCGTGAAGTCGCGATGGACACCGCGCAAGCCGCGGCCTACCGCGGTCTGTCGTGGTCTCTGACCGCCGAGCTGCGCCGGGCCCTGGCGCGGCGCGACACGACGCTGCTGGGCGTGGTGCTCAACGTGCTGCTGGCCTGGCCGGATTGCTGCTTCCGGCCGGAGACGGTGGTGCATCCGCACCATCGAGTGACCCTGGCCTCCGTCCCCGCTCAGTTCGACGAGTGGGAAGTGATGCCGAAGGAGCGCGAGCTGATCGAAATCTGCAAGGCGGAGAAGGCGGCCGGCCGCAAGACCCTGGTCTATACGGTCTATACCGGCACGCGCGACACCACCTCGCGCCTGCTGCGGCGGCTCAAGCAGGAAGGCTTCAGGGCGGCGGTGCTGCGCGCGAGCGTCGAGGCGTCCCGCCGCGAGGACTGGATCGCCGAGCAGCTCGACCGCGGCCTCGACGTGCTGATCACCAATCCGGAGCTGGTCAAGACCGGGCTGGATCTATTGGAGTTTCCGACCCTCGTGTTCATGCAGTCGGGATACAACGTCTATAGCCTGCAACAGGCGTCCCGCCGCTCGTGGCGCATCGGCCAGAAACAGCCGGTGCGCGTGATCTATCTCGGCTACGCCGAGTCCTCGCAGATCGCTTGCCTGGAACTCATGGCCAGGAAGATCGCGGTGGCGCAGTCCACTTCGGGCGACGTGCCCGAATCCGGGCTCGACGTCCTGAACCCGGACGGCGATTCGATCGAGGTGGCGCTGGCGCGGCAACTCGTCGCCGCGTGATTGGGCCCAGCCTTCGCGGCGGCCTTCGGGCCGCCGGTTTTTTAATCCGGCGAAGACGTCCCGGCCCCCGCGGGGCCGGGCGCCGTCTCGTCTTTTTTATCACCAAGGAGCATTCCATGATCGACAACCCTCCGGCGGCGTCCGACGCCGCCCAGGTCCGCCTGACACTGGACGTGACCTATCTCCTCAACGGCGCAACCCCCGCCGCGATGATCGCCTGCCTGCGCGAGTTAGGCCGGTTCGCTTTCGACAACGGCCTGCTGACCGGCGAGACGGCGGCGGAAGTGGCGGACTGCGCGATCGACGTCTCCCTTCCGCCGCCCGCGTGGCCGGCGCCCGGGTTTCACGCCGTGGAGTCCGCGATCGCCGCGTTCCTGCGGCAAGGCATCGAGGACGGCCAGCTCGCCGCGGAAGATATTCCCACGCGCCTCGCGCGCTACGGCCTGACGGATCCCGGCGCCTTCGTCGCCGAAATGCGCGAGCGCATGGACCTGGCGCGGGACGACGGATCGGGCGAAATCCCGGAATCCGTGGGCCTCCCGGCGCCGCCCGCGCCGCGCGAAGAGCGGCCTGGAACGCGGAGCCTGGAAGATCGCGCGCTCGCCATCCTCCTCGCCCGGCAACACGGACCCACGTGATTGGGCCCCGCCCGCGCGGCGGCCTTCGGGCCGCCGGGGGGTTCTTCCTCTTTTTTTTTTGTCTCTCTCTCTCTCTCTCTCTCTCTTTTTTCTTTTCTTTCCTTTATCCAAGGAGTCTTCCATGACGTCAACCTCGATACGCATCGCGGTCGCGTGCCGCAACGCCTCGGGTCTCTCCGACCTGCCGGTCTTCACCGTCTCCGTTACCGGGGAACAATATGAGCTCGGCATTCACTATGAGATGGCCGAGATCCTGGCCGAAGAACACGGCTATGAAGCGCCCTTCGTCTGCTTCGACGAAGCCGAGCAGGGCGCCATCGTGTCGGCGGCGCGAAGGCTGTCGCCGGCGCCCCGGGCCGCCGGGTAATCCCGGAACCCGATCGCCGGCCGGCGTTTCCCTTCCAGGGAAGCGCCGGTTTTTTTTGCGGCGTAAAAAAAGCGTTTTTCCGGGCGGCGCATTCTTTGCTGACCGGAGCGGCGCTTTCGGGTGAAGCTGCCGGCATTTCCTGGCCCTGGACCGTCCCATGCCGTTCTCTTCGCTCTCGCTGCTTTACCTTCTTGCCGCGCTCGGCGCCTTGTCCGGCTGCGCGACGCCGGTTTCCTCCGAACACGCGGACGCTTCACCGTCCGAAGCCGTAGCGTGCCCGGCGCAGGAATCGATCCCGGTCACCCGCCACGGCCGCTATACCCTGGTCGAACTGGCGCCCGACGCGGCGCAGCGCGACCTCTTGCGGCAGGTCGTCGAGATCGCGATTCCGCCCACGCTCGACGCCAGCGTCGGCGACGCCCTGCAGCACCTGCTCCGGCACTCGGGCTATCGCCTGTGCGCGAGCGCGGAAATCGAGGCGCTGACCACGCTGCCGCTGCCCGCCGCGCACCGGCGCCTCGGCCCCCTGGCGCTGTCCGACGCGCTGCGCGTCCTCGCCGGCCCGGCCTGGGAACTGGCGGTCGACACGCTCGCCCGCGAGGTGTGTTTCGGACGCCGGACGGCGATTCCCGCGGGCGATCCGGCGCCGCTTTCCGAATCCCGGGAGGCCCGGCCATGAGTCTTCCGCCCTTCGCTTCCAAAAGCCCGGCGCGGCGTTGGCCGAAGATCGCGGCAATCGTCGGACTGCTGCTGGCCGGCGCCGTGTCGCTCCTGCTGCTCTTCCACAGTGTCGAACTGACGCGCCGGGAAGCACCCCGCGCGCCGGGCGCCCAGGAGGTCCGGGACGCCTTCATCCAGGCGCTCGCCTCGCGGGTCGACGCCCTCGAACAACAGGCCGAAACGTTCCGGCGCGCGCCCGAAGCGCCGACCCCGGCCGATCTCGACGATCTGCGTCAAACCCTGGACGAACGGCTGGCGCGGATCGAAGCGGCGCCGCCCGCGGAGGCCGTGGCCGCCGGCCTCGACGCCCTGCGGCTTCGCCTGGGCGAGATCGAGACGCGCCTGGAGTCCGCGCCGCCGCCGTCCTCCTTACCTTCACCACCCCCCGCGCCCCCGCCGCCGGCCGCGGCGCCCCCAGCGGCGCCCAAACCCGTCACGGAACCCTCAAAACCCCGGACGGCCAAACCGCCGTTCAGCGTCCTCGGCGTCGAACGGCGCGGCGGCGAACGCTTCCTGGCGGTCGCCGCGCCGGGCGCCCGCGCGCTCTCCGACGTGCGCCTCTTGCGCGAGGGCGACGCCGCCGGCGCCTGGCGGCTGCAAACCATCGAGGCGCAAGCCGCCGTGTTCCGCGTGGACGGCCGCATGCTCCGCGTCGCGCTGCCCTAGGAGCCGGCCATGAACCCCCGGACATTTTGCCTTCGTTTTACCCTGGCCCTGGCCCTGGCCCTCGCCGCCGCCGGCGCTCCGCTCTTCGCCCAGACGCCGGCGGCGAACTCCCGCCTGGCCCCCGAGGCGACCGAGTACAGCCACAACCGGGACGCCGCGCTCGACGAACGCCGGGCGCGGGACTGGGACTTGCGTCCCGACGAGTGGACGCGCTACCGGCAACTGATGCAGGGGCCGCTCGGCGTCTATTCCCCGAACCTCGACCCGCTCACGGCCCTCGGCATCGAGGCACGCCATGACGAAGAACGCACTCGCTACGCCGAATTGCAGGTGCGGGCCGAGGCCCGGCGCGTCGAGAAGCTGCTGGCTTATCAACGCGCCTACGACGACGCCTGGCGGCGCCTCTATCCGGATCGGCCGCGCGTCGACCTGTCCGGCATGGGGGTCGGCCCCGGAGACGCCGGGCGACTGGCCGTCTTCGTCAAGGACGACTGCGTCCCGTGCGAGCAACGGGTGAGGCAACTGCACGCGGCCGGGACGGCGTTCGACCTCTATTTCGTCGACGCCCCCGCGGACGACGCCCGCCTGCGCCAGTGGGCCCGGAAGGCCGGCATCGATCCCGCGCGGGTGCGCGCGCGCACGATCACGCTCAACCACGACGGCGGCCGCTGGCGGGCGCTGGGGCTGCCGGGCGAGCTGCCCGCCGTGCTGCGCGAGGTGGACGGCGCGTGGCGGCGGCAATGATGCGCCGCCGTCTCGCCCGCTTCGCCTTCCTGGGGCTGGCGGCGTTTTCCGCGCACGCCCGGGAAGTCCCGCCGCCGGCCTACCAGCTCGCCGCGCGGCAGGCCGGCATCCCGTCGCCGGTGCTCTACGCGGTCGCCCTGCAAGAGAGCGGCCTGCCGCGGCGCGGCCGCCTGATCCCCTGGCCTTGGACGCTCAACGTCGCCGGCCAGCCCGAACGCTACGCCACGCGCGCCGAAGCCTGCGCGGGAGTGCGCCGGGCGCTGGGCCGGACCACGGCAAAACAGATCGACGTGGGTCTCGCCCAGGTCAACCTCGGCTATCACGCGCAACGCTACACCGAGCCCTGCGAGCTTCTGGACCCCTACCGCAACCTGGCGATCGCCGCCGAAATCCTCAAGGAACAGTACGTCCCCGGCGAAGACTGGCTGGCCGCCATCGGCCGCTATCACCGTCCGGCGGGCGGCGAGATTGCGGCGCGCTACCGCGATCACGTCAGCCGCCATCTCGTCCGCGTCTTGGGCGCGGACACTTCCCTTTCTTCCCTTTCTGCCCTTGGGATTGCCACGCCATGAAGCCTCCCGCCCTGAATCTTCGTTTTCCGGCCACGCTCGCCCTGGGCCTGCTGTCCGCCGCGGCCATCGCCACCGAACTGATCGTCGTCGAGGATCGCGGCGGCGTTTCGGCGCGGCCGTACTACCCGGCCCTGAATCCCCAGGACGCGGAACCGGCCGAAACGCCCGTAACGTCCCCCGCCCGCCCGGCGCCCCGGATCGGCGCTCCCGCCGACGCCGAGGCGGCGCTGCTGCCGGTGCGCTCGGAACGGCTCTCGCCGGGCCTCGAACCGGACCGCGTCATCCACGCGCCCGGCTTGACGCCCCTGTTCCTCATCGGCGACGACGAACGTTCGCGCGCCTGGCTCCTGCAGATGGCGCCGGCGCTGCGCGAGCTGGGCGCGTTCGGGCTGGTGGTCCAGGTGGACACCCCCGCGGCGCTCGCCGATCTGCGCCGCCTCGCGCCGGGACTCACGCTCTCGCCCGTCTCCGGCGACGACCTCGCCCAGCGCCTGGGCGTCCGCCATTACCCGGTATTGATCACCGCGACAAGGGTCAGAGGACAGGGTTCAGAGGACAGGGTTCAGAGGACAGAAGACAGAGGACAGAGGACAGTCAATATGCGGGCGCTTCGCGCCCGGTAACTTTACTGTCTTCTGTCTTCTGTCCTCTGTCCTCTGAACACACCATGGCACAATCCCAAGCCGTCGAAGTCCTGCTGCGCCCGGCGGTGGAACTCTATACCGTGGCGGTGTCTCTCGCCGCCGCGTTTTTGTGCCTGGCGGCGCCGTGGGCGCTGGCGCTGAGTCCGCGGCTGGGCGTTTGCGGCGCGCTGGCGTTTCTCGTCTTCGGCGCGCTCCGCCTGCGCGACGCCTGGATCGTCCTGCGCTATCGCCGCCACATCCGCCGCCTGCCGCGCTACGCGATGACGAGCCGCGAGGTGCCGGTCAGCCGGCAGCGCCTGTTCGTCGGCAAGGGTTTTTTGTGGGAACAAAAGCACACGCATCGCCTGATGCAGACCTGGCGCCCGGAGTTTCGCCGCTATGTGGAACCGGCGTGTCTTTACCGGCTGGCCCGAAGGATCGAAGAACGCCTGGAGTTCGCGCCGTTCCCGCTCTCCCGGCTCGCCGGGGTCCTCGCCTGGGACAGTCCCCTGAATCCGGTGCGGCCGCTCCCGCCGGTCGGCGGCCTGCCGCGCCTGCACGGCATCGAGCCGCGGGAAGTCGACGTCAGCCTGCCGCTCTCCGAGCGCGTCGGGCATACCCTGGTGCTGGGCACGACGCGCGTCGGCAAGACGCGCCTCGCCGAACTCTTCATTACCCAGGACATCCGGCGCCGGAACGCCGACGGCGAGCATGAGGTCGTCATCGTCTTCGACCCGAAGGGCGATGCGGATTTATTGAAGCGCATGTACGTCGAGGCGAAGCGCGCCGGGCGCGAGGGCGAGTTCTATGTCTTTCACCTCGGCTGGCCCGATATTTCGGCGCGCTACAACGCCGTGGGCCGCTTCGGGCGCATCTCCGAAGTCGCCTCCCGCATCGCCGGGCAGTTGTCGGGCGAAGGCAACAGCGCCGCGTTCCGCGAATTTGCCTTGCGTTTCGTGAACATCATCGCGCGGGCATTGGTGGAACTGGGACAGCGCCCGGACTACCTGCTGATCCAGCGGCACGTCATCAACATCGACGCGCTGTTCATCGAGTACGCGCAGCACTTCTTCGCCCGGACGGAGCCGAAGGCCTGGGAAGTCGTCGTCCAGCTCGAATCGAGGCTGAACGACAAGAACATCCCGCGCCACATGACCGGACGCGAGAAGCGCGTCGTGGCGCTGGAGCAGTATCTGTCACAGGTCAGGATCTATGATCCGGTGCTCGACGGCCTGAGAAGCGCGGTACGCTACGACCGCACCTATTTCGACAAGATCGTCGCTTCCCTGCTGCCGCTCCTGGAAAAACTCACCACCGGCAAGATCGCGCAGCTTCTGGCGCCGAATTATTCGGACTTGAAGGATCCGCGCCCGATCTTCGACTGGATGCAGGTTCTCCGCAAGCGCGGCATCGTCTATGTCGGGCTCGACGCCTTGTCGGACGCGGAAGTCGCGGCCGCCGTGGGCAATTCGATGTTCGCCGACCTGGTGTCGGTCGCCGGGCACCTCTACAAGTTCGGCATCGACGACGGCCTGCCGGGGGCGGCCCCGGCCAGGGCGCCGATCGATCTGCACGCCGACGAGTTCGCCGAACTGATGGGCGACGAGTTCATCCCGCTGGTGAACAAAGGCGGCGGCGCCGGAGTGCAGGTCACGGCCTATACGCAGACCTTGTCCGACATCGAGGCGAAGATCGGCAATCGCGCCAAGGCGGGGCAGGTGGTCGGCAATTTCAACAACCTCTTCATGCTGCGCGTGCGCGAGACGGCGACCGCCGAATTGCTCACGAAGCAGTTGCCCAAGGTCGAGGTCTACGCCGCCACCTTGATGAGCGGGGCGACCGACAGTTCCGATCCGCGCGGCGCGTCGGCCTTCACTTCCAATACCCAGGACCGCCTCACCCCGGCCAGCGTGCCGCTGATCGAGCCGGCGCACGTCGTCGCCTTGCCCAAGGGCCAGTGCTTCGCCTTGATCGAGGGCGGCAAATTGTGGAAAGTCCGCATGCCGCTGCCGGTGGCCGATCCCGACGAGGCGATGCCGAAGGATCTGCGCGAGATGGCCGAGGGGATGCGGCGGCGCTACGTCGAGGGCGATGAATGGTGGGAAGGCCCGGCTGGGCCGGATCGGGAGGAAGCGCCAGCGGAGGGGTGGGAAGGCGGAAAGCCTGGAAAGGCCGCGGAAGCGCTTGAGATCGTGGCAAGCCGTGAGGTGGGCCACGGGGAAGATCTCGGGGAGGGCTTGGGAGCGCGTTTCGGGGAAGCGGATGGAGAAGGATTCGGGGAAGGATTCGGGGAAGGATTCGGGGAAGGAGACGCGGCGTGAGCGATCCGGCCGCGGCGTCGCGTGCGCCGCCACCGCCGCAGAGCCTGCTGGCAAAGCTCGTGCTGCTGCCTTTCCACCTCTTCGGCGTGCTCTGCGGTTCGCTGCTCCTGTCGATCACCGTCGAGTGCCTCGGCGTCGCCTTCTTCTGGGCCGACGAGGGCGAACGCCACGCCCGGGACATGCTGCGGTACGAGCTGGGGCAGCTCTCGGAGAATTTCACCCGCAGCCTGCTGCTGCGCGCGCCGGGACCGACCGCGCGCGAACTCGTCGAGTGGGCGTATGACGGACTGTTCGTGAAGAGCGGCCTCTCGGACGGACTGCACGAAGCGTCCGTCCGGGCAGGGCAGAAACCCGCCCGCTTCCGCGACTATCTGCGACGCGCGGCCGGGCACGCGCAAACCTACCTGGTCGCGGCGGCCTATACCGTGCTGGTCTTCCTCGTGCGCCTCATGGTGCTGGCCTTGAGCGTGCCGCTCTTCCTGACGGCGGCCCTCGCCGGCCTGGTCGACGGCCTGGTGCGCCGCGACCTGCGCCGCTTCGGCGCGGGTCGCGAGTCGGGCTTCGTCTATCACCGCGCGCGGGCGGCCCTGATGCCGCTCGCCACGCTGCCGTGGGTGATCTACCTCGCGCTGCCGGTCAGCGTGTCGCCGCTCGGGATCCTGCTGCCCGGCGCGATCCTGCTCGGCGCGGCCACCTGCGTCGCGGCGGCGACGTTCAAAAAATACCTTTAGCCGCGGCGACAGGATCGCCGGCGAAGCTATACTTCCCCGTGCCGAAAACAGGCTATGCCAGATCATGCCCCTGCCCATCAACCTCACCGACCTCCTGCACGGCAAGTCCGTCGAATGGGAACGCCTGGAATTCAAGGCCGGGTGGAATCCGCTCGACGTGCTGCACACGCTGTGCGCCTTCGCCAACGATTTCCACAACCTGGGGGGCGGCTACGTCGTCATCGGCGTGGGCGAGAAGAACGGCCGCCCCGTCCTGCCGCCTGCCGGAATCGACAGCGAGCGAATCGACGCCATCCAAAAGGAGATCCTCAAGCTGGGTTATCACGCCATCCAACCGGCTTACCATCCCATCGTCGCGCCCTGCGTCATCGACGGCGCGGCGATCCTGGTCATCTGGTCTCCCGGTGGGCAGACCCGGCCCTACAAGGCCAGGTTGAGCCTGGCCAAGGATGGCCGGGAGTACGCCTATTTCATCCGCAAGCAATCGAGCACCGTGCGCGCCAAAGGTGCGGAGGAAATCGAACTTTTGTCGCTGGCGGCCAGCGTGCCGTTCGACGACCGCCTCAACCCGCAGGCGCGCGTCGACGACCTGTCGCACGCGTTGATGGCCGAATATCTTGCCGAAGTCGATAGCGACCTGGCCAGCGAGGCCGGGACGCTCCCGGCGCTGGAACTCGGGCGACGGATGAATGTCGTCGGCGGTCCGGGGGAGGCGCCGTTTCCGCTCAACGTGGGTTTATTGTTTTTCAGCGAAGCGCCCCGCCGCTTCTTTCCGGCCACGCAGATCGACGTGGTCTGCTTTCCACAGGGTGCGGCGGGCGACACCTTCGTCGAAAAGACCTTTCACGGCCCTTTGCCCCGCATGTTGCGCGAAGCCCTGGACTACATCTACCGCAACCACATCGACGAGATCGTCACCAAGCATGCGCACCGGGCCGAGGCGACGCGCGTCAATAACTTTCCGTTCGAGGCCGTGGAGGAGGCCGTCGTCAACGCCGTCTACCACCGCAGTTACGAAGAACGCGAGCCGGTCGAGGTGCGCATCGACGCCGACGCACTGGTGGTGCTCAGTTATCCTGGCCCGGATCGCTCGGTGACGCTCGACCAGCTGCGACGCGGGCGTGCCCAGGCGCGCCGCTACCGCAACCGGCGCATCGGCGAATTCCTGAAGGAACTGGATCTCACCGAGGGCCGCGCGACGGGCATCCCCAAAATCCTCCGCGCCATGGCGGCCAATGGCTCGCCGCCGCCCGAGTTCGAGACGGACGAGGGGCGCAGCTATTTCCTGGTGCGCCTGCCGATCCATGCGCTGGCGCGCGCGGGGCGGGAAAGACCGCTCCCTGCCGGATCGGAATCGGGCCGGGACCAGGAAGGGACCAAGTGGGGACCAAGCGGGGATCAAGCCAGGATTCTTCGTCGCTGCCTGATCGAGCGCGAAATCACCGACTTGATGAGGCTGGCCGGACGCGCCCACCGGACCAAGTTCAGGGATCAGGTGCTCAGACCCCTGCTCATCGCGGGATGGCTGGAAATGACGGTTCCCGACAAACCCACCAGCAACCGACAGCGCTACCGCACGACCGGCGCGGGCCGCGCCGCGCTTGCGGCCTGCCCGGAACAGGATTCATGAGTCTGGCCGTCAAGAAATATCTCTGAGTGGCATCGAAGCGGCCGGCGGGACGCGCGGCCGGGCCGGGGTTTCAGTGCGTCAGGGACTCGATCACTTCCCGCGGCAGCCCCGTGGCCTGGACAATCACCTCCACCGGCTGATCGAGGTCGAGGAGCTGGCAGGCCAGTAAAAACTTCTCCCTTTTCCGGGCTTGGTTTTCCGCGGCGCGCACCCGCGCGCACAGGTCGCGCCGCAAGGCCTCCCAGGAATTCGGCCCCGCCTCCACTTTCTCCTCCGCTTTCGCTACCCGCGGATTCCTTTCCGCGAACATCGTCCGTTCCTCCTCCGCTTCTCGTCGGTCCCGGCGGGCCGGTCTTGGGTCGATGAACCTCGCGGCCATTATACCGCGCGGGACCGGCGCGTCTCCCGGCGCCGCCCGGGTCCGGACGACGATCCGGACGACGAAAGCGCCTCGCCCGGAAAAGGGTGTCGGGAGTTTTCAGACCGGTCCGGTTTTGTAGTTTTGGGAGGGGCCGCTTTCCCTCCCCACGGCGCGGCTCCCACCCAAAAAATGAGAGAATGACGGCGGGGGCGAACGAAAAAGCCCCGCGCCAACGGGGCTTTTGTCGCCCTCCAATATCCCGCAAGGGAGAAAGGAGGAAAGTCGATGGAAGATACCACGCGCGGTAATTCCAGACGGCGACGCATCTTGCGATACGTCGTTATGTGCATCTTAGCGATGTTGCTGGCAATGTGCAATACGCCGGTCTGGTAGCCTAAGTATCGTTGAAGTACCCACCGCGCCCGGCTTGCCGGGCGCGGCTCCAAGCAAATCCGTTAGCCTTCCACGCCGCAAAACTCAAGATTTTTTTAACGCTCGCCCGGAAAAGGGGGACGCCCGAATCCCGATTGTTTGCTGCGCTCAACCAATAAAAGCCTCAGCATCGCCTCTCCCGTATCCCTGGAGTGAGCGTGCGATGTTCCCTTCCCGAATTCCCGTAGCGGCCCGGCGCCTCCTGGCCGCGCTGCTGCTGGCCGTCCCGGGGTTCGTCCTCGCCGGCGACGGCCCGGAGCGGGAACGCCTCGCCGCAATCCTCCGCCAGCTCGACGGGATCGACCGCCAGGCCGAGCACGCGGCCCAGACCGCGTCCCGGGAACGCGCCCGCTACCATTTCGATTATGTCCGCCTGCGCGAAGACCTCGCGCGCCTGCGCGCGGGCCTCCAGGATTACCTCGCGCCGCCGCGCGCCCAGCCGCGCGATCCGCTCGAACTCTCGGGCGACTACCGCCAGCCCGTTCCCTCCCGGCCGGAGGCGACGCCATGAACGCCGCCCAGAGCGCCGCCTTCCAGGCCAACGCCGGGTTTTCGCCCGCGGAAGTTTCCGGCGTCGTGCTCGGCGTCGTCTTCGCCGTGCTGCTGGTGTGGGGCGTGTGGGCGATGCGCACCGCCTACGCCGGCTGGGCCGACCAGCATCTCACCCCGGGCCAGTTCTTCGGCGTCGTCATCCGCTTCCTGGCGATCTACCTGGTGCTGGGTTTTCTTCTCCTGTCCTGACTCACGAAAGGTCTCACCATGCCTGTTCCTTCCCGCCATCGCCTCCTTTCGCACCCCGCCGCTTCGCGCCTCGCCGCGCGTGTCCTGGCCCCGGTCCTTACCCTGCTCCTCGCCGCCGCGCCGCCCGCCGCCTTCGCCGCCGGCCTGCCGACCATGGAAGACCCCACGCGCGGCCAGGGCAGCGGCATTTTGCAGACGCTGCAAAACTACGGCTACGACATCATCATGCTGGTCGCCCTGCTGGTGGTGGCCTCGATGTTCATCGGCGTCTGCTACCACGCCTACGGCCGCTACTCGGAAATCCACAACGGACGCGCCACCTGGGGCCAGTTCGGCCTGACCGTCGCCGTCGGCGC
>JAISQQ010000040.1 GCA_031274075.1 Accumulibacter sp. | reverse complement strand
TTCGCAAGCCGCGTCCGCAGGTAATCGATCGCCTGGGCGGCCATCGCGCTGTAATCGGCGCCGAGCGTGGTAATGCTCGGTACCATCATCGACGAGAACTTGATGTTGTCGATGCCAATCAGGGAGATGTCCCTGGGCACCTCGACGCCAAGCTGCTGCAGCCCGGCGCAGAGGCCGAGCGTCACGATGCTGTTGATGCCGATGGCCGCCGTTACTTCGGGGTATGAGCGGAGCAGCTTTTCCGCGGCTTTCTCGCCAAAGCCCGCGAGGCCGGAATCGCCGGCTTCGCTATTGCCATCGTCCTTGATGGAGATCACGATCGGAGCGCCCAGACCGTTTCTTTCAAGGGCCATCGTGTAACCGTCGAGTCTCGCGGCGCGGTTGGCCGACAATGGCGTTGCCGTCACATAGGCAATCCGGCGATGCCCGAGCGCCGCCAGATGGTCTACGGCCATGGACGTCGCCCGGCAATTGTCGATCGAAACCACATCGACGCCGTCAAAGCCGATGTCCGACAGGCGCAGGTCGAACAGTACGAAAGCAATTCCCCGCCGGACGTACTCGCCCATGGCCGTGGTGTCTCGCAACTCGGACGTCGAGATGAATCCGCGCATGCCGTATTCGATGAGTTCGTCGATGAAGGCTTTTTCCCGTACCGCGTCTCGCTGGCCGTTACCCAGCACCGGCCGGAATCCGGCTTTCTGCGCTTCGCAATCCAGGACCAACGCCAGTTCGGCGTGATACGGATTGTCGATGCTGGGGATGAGGAGACCGACCATCGGCGTTTGCCCGCTCTTCAACTGCCGCGCGATGCGGCTGGGAGAGTAGCCCAGTTCCTCGATGCTTTTTTTGATCCGTTCGATGGTTTCGGGGCGCAGGTGATGGCGGCGTCCGTTCTGATAATGGGAGACGCTCGACACGGAGACGCCGGCCGCCTTGGCGACGTGTTGTATTGTGACGCGCTGCATCTTGGATTCCGGCATTCGATTGCCTTACGGGCCGCCGCCCTTGTTTTCCGGCGCTGGAGCGATCTCCGGCGACTGCTATCGGCTCGTCGCAGGCGACGAGCCTGATCGAGTTTCCTTGCGGCGCCGGGAGCGAGAGGGGGGACTCTTGAACAGGGTTGACATTGCTGCGAATTATAATATAATCCTGCTTGTATAACGGTATACAAGCAGACTTTCAAAAAAACTACTCCGGGCAGAGGGTCCATGAAAAAAAGCGTGGCAGGCAGGCTGGCGTCGTTTGAAAACGCGTTATCCGTGCTGATCGTCTGTGTCATCTGTTTTGCGGTATTCGCCCAGGTGCTTTCCCGATTCATCTTCAAGGTTCCGTTGTCGTGGACCGAGGAGCTGTCGCGTTTCGCCCTGATCTGGCTGACTTTCATCGCCGCCTCCGTCGCCTTGCGGGAGGGAGGGCACTTCGTGGTGGATGTCGTCAGTCATGGATTGCCGCCGAAAACGAGAAATTACTACGGCAAGCTCATTTTGCTGGTGGAACTCGTCTTCCTGGCGGTGCTCTTTTATGCCGGACTTGGCCTCGTCCCGGTCGCGCATATGCAGGAATCGGCGGCCCTGAACCTGCACATGAGCTACGTTTATCTGTCCATCCCATGCGGCGCCGCGCTGATGATACTCAATACCTTGTTCAAATTGTTTGAAAAACCGGGCGCGGAAGGCCGCGGGGAGCCGTCATGATTTTCTTTTTCCTGTTTGCTGTTTTTCTGGTGGTCGGAATACCCATCGCCTTCAGCATGGGGGTGGCCGGGCTGATCTATCTGCTGATTTCGGAGGTGCCTCTCGCGGCGATTCCGCAGGAAATACTGGGCGGCGTGGATTCCTTTACGCTGCTTGCCATCCCCCTCTACATTTTCGCCGGAGAACTCATGGAAGGCGGGGGAATATCGAGGCGAATACTCAACCTGGCGGATAATCTGGTCGGCCATATCCGCGGCGGCCTGGGGCATGTGGTCGTCGTCGCCACGATCCTGCTTTCCGGGATTTCCGGCTCATCGACCGCGGATACGGCGGCCATCGGTTCGGCGATGATTCCGTCGATGGAGGAAAAGGGCTACAAGCGGGAGAAGGCCGTGGCAATCATCGCAGCCTGCGGCGGGATGGATATCCTGGTTCCCCCCTGCGTGACCATGATCGTCCTGGGCGGCGTGGCGAATCTTTCCATCGAGGCGCTTTTCTTCGGGGGAATTCTGCCGGCGCTGGCCATGGCGCTCGCCCTGATGGCGGTCATTTATTTCGATGCCGTCAGGAACAATACGCCAAGCAGGGAATGGAAGGGCCTGAAAAAGATCGGGCAGTCCTTTCTCGAATCCTTCTGGGCCTTGATGATCCCGGTGATCATTCTCGGCGGCATCAGGGTTGGCGCCTTCACGGCAACCGAAGGCGCGGTCGTGGCGGTGGTTTACTCTTTTTTCATCGCCATCTTCGTATACCGCGAAGTCAAGTTTTCCGACATGTATGGCGTGATTCTCCGCTCGGCCAAGACGACCGGTTCCATCATGTTCCTGATTGGAATGGCGTCCCTGTTCGCGTGGATCACGGCGCGCGAGCAGATTCCGAACAAACTCCTTGCGTTCATGGGGGATTTCGCGACGTCGCCCTATGTGTTTTTGCTGATCGTGAACGTCGTTTTCCTGGTGTTGGGCGCCGTGCTGGAAGGCGCGCCGGCGGTGATCATCCTGACTCCGATCTTCATGCCGATGGCGATCAGCTTCGGAATCGATCCGATACACTTCGGGATCATCATCATTGCCAACATCGGCGTCGGCTTCCTGTTGCCTCCCGTCGGCCTGTGCCTGCTCGTGGCCTGTTCGGTTGGAAAGGTCGAGGTGGTCAAGGTGATCAAGCCCATCATGCCGTATTTCGCCGCCTTGATCGCCGCGCTCATGGCGGTCACTTACGTGCCTGACGTGGCCTTGCTCTTGCCCAGGATGGTCGGGTACGTGCCCAAGGGAACATTTGCCGGCCTGTTTTAACGCTGGGACGGCAAGCGTGCCGGCGCTTGCGCCGGGCCAAGGCGAATGCTGTGTGTCTGTGGTGCTTGTTGTATTGGGGGTCTGGGAAAATCAGGCCAAAGGGATGAGTCAAATTGTTTTTGGAGGCGAAATGAATAATCGAAGCGTTTTGTTGGTCGTCACCGCCATGGCCTTGGCGTGTTTCGCGGGTATCGGTTCGGCACAGGACAAGATCGTCATCAAGGCGGCCCACACGACCAGTGAGGACTATCCGTATCAGATCGGCTTGCTGGCCATGGGCAAGGCCCTGAACGAAAAGACCGCCGGCAGGGTGGAAATGCAGATATTTCCGAACGGCGCCCTGGGCGGAGATGAAAGGAAGGTTCTCGAATCGGTCCAGTTGAAAACCGTGGGATTGACGGTGGTCAACGGGGCGGTTGTCTCCAACTTCACCAAGAAGGCCGACGTATTCAACCTGCCGTTCATTTTCAGGGACATCAAGCATCTGTTTGCCTCGATGGACGGCGAGCCCGGAAAAATCATCGCCGGCGAACTGGAAAAGAAAGGACTCAAGGTCATCGCCTGGTACGCGAATCCGGATCGCCATCTATTCACCACGAAGAAGCAGGTGACCCGGCTCGAAGATATGAAAGGGATGAAAATCCGCGTCACGCAAAGTCCCGTATCGATCGAGACGTTCAAGGCTCTGGGTGCGTTGCCGACCCCGATGGCCTTCGGAGAACTCTATTCGGGGCTGCAGATGGGCGTGGTGGACGGCGGTGAGAACGACTGGTTCGGCATCCGCGGCATGAAGTTCTATGAGGTGGCGCCGAACATCACCCTGACCGGTCACTTCATGGTGGCCTGCCCGGTGGTGGTTAACAAGGACTGGTACGACAAGCTTCCGGAAGCGCTGAAAAAACCCTTCGATGAATCCGTGGCGATCGGGCAAAAGGCGATGCGTGACTACATGATCAACGAAACGGAAAAAATCCAGAAGGAAGTCGGATCCATGGGCGGGAAGGTTGTCGCGGTGAGCGACGTGGAGAAATGGCGGCAGGCCACCGCGCCGGTTTATCAGATGTTTTACGATACGATCGGCAAGGATTTGATCGACATGGTGATCAACGTCAAGTAAGCCTGGGATACGCAATTTCCTGTGACAAGGCCACCCATCGCGGTGGCCTTGTGGTTTTGGATTTTCGTGATACGCTGCCGATGAAGTCGAACTTGTCGGACCGGCCATTGTCCGAATCCACGAGACGCGCTTGGCTCGACTTGAAAAAACGGGTGAACGGCCTCATCTTTCTCCTCGTAGTTTCGATATCGGGAACGAATGCCTGACAAAGGCCGCCGAACCGGACAATCGGTTCGGTGTGGCAACGCAGAAAGGAGTCGCGATGAACCTGGTCTATAACAGCATGCACTACGCCATTCTGGCTTACCCCGTGCAGGAAGGCTTCGAGCTGGTGGACAAGCGGGGAGGGCGCAGCCTGTTCGTTCAGGGCTCGGTGGCCATTGGGTTGCGCGAGGCGATAAACCGCATTCCGGATAAGGAGCGCGACATGGATTCGATAGATTCGCTGCTCGACGACTATTGCGTCGGCAGCGCGAAGCCGATTTCCTTTCATTGAGGGTCGATTGATTTCGTTGAACGGAGGATTTACCGATGGCCATTTCCCAATCCAAATGTGACAAATTGCGCGCGCTCGCCGAGTTTTGTTTCGGCAAGAACGCCAGCGTTTACCAGTCCGAATACGATAAATACCGCGAAGAAATGCGCGCCCGGCACCCCGATTGGGAGCGTGAACAGCGCGAGGGCCTGGGCCGGTTGTGGGACAGGAATCTCGATCCCGCCGAATTGCGGTCGTATCGTGAGGCGAGCGAAAGAAAGAAAGCCTATCCCTACGACGTGAATTTCCAGGGAAGCGCTTGAATTCTGGCGGCGGCTTTACTGTCTCCTGTCATCCGTCCCCTGTCTTCCGGTCGTCGAGTTCGGTGTACTTGCGGCTGGAACCGAAGCACTTCTCCACCGGGTACTTCAGCGCGTTCTTTTCGAGCTTCGCCGTCGCGGCGCGCAGCAGGTCGAAGCGGCCTTTCTCGGCGATCAGCAGGAGATAGAGCAGGACGTCGGCGCATTCGTCTTGCAGCGCTTCCATGCGCTGCCCGTCCTCGAACAGGGCGGCGATTTCGGGATCGCTTTTCCATTGCGTCAGTTCCAGCAGTTCGGCGGCTTCGAGATTGAGCGAGACGATCAGGTTGCGCAGGGTGTGGAACTGCGCCCAATCGCGCTCGTCGCGGAATTTCACCAGCGCCTGGGTCAGCGCCTCGATGTCCATGCGTGCCAGGGCGGATCAGAAGAAGCGTTGCACTGTTTCCGGCGGCAGCGTCATGCCGGTGGCGCGCGCGCGCGCCAGGAGTTCCCAGTAATAGCGGTACGACGCCCGGTCGTGCAGCAGGCCGTCGTGGGCGATCGGCGCCCAATCCTTGTCTTGCGCGGCGCTGACGATGGCGACGGCCGTCTCGACCTCGGAAAAATCGGGGCGCATGGCCTCGACGATCGGTAGGATCTGCCTGGGGTGGATGCTCCACATGCGCAGGAAACCGAACTCGTTGCGGGCGCGCAGCGCGTCGCCGCGGATCACCTCGAGATCCTTCAGTTCCGTAGTGACGTTATGCGTCGGCACCACGCCGTTGCCGAGGGCGGCCGTGGCGATCTCGCACTTGGCGCGGACCACCAGCGGGTGGCTGAACTGGCCGGGACTCTTCATCGCCGATCCGGGAATCGCGCCGTGGTGGCCGGAGACGAAATCCATCAGCCCGAAATCGAGCGACTCGACGCCCGGCGTGGCGGCGATCTCCCACGCTTCGTGCAGCGCGCCCAGGGTTTCGATCAACACATGCACGGGAATCTCGCGCCCGAGGCCGAGCCGCGATTCGGCGTCGCGCAGGTAGGCGATCTGCGTGCGCACGTCCTCCGCGCCGCGCGGCTTGGGCAGGGTGATGAAGGGCAGGCGGGCGCCGGCGATCGAGACGATGACGTCGATATCCTGCCGCCAGTGCGCGTGCGTGAAATCGTGCACCCGGACAGCGACGCGGCCGTGCCGGTTGTCGCCGCTGGCGATGATGCCGGCCGCCATCTCGGCGTGCTCGCGCTCCGCGCCGGCGTGGGCGCCGTCCTCGCAATCGCAGGTGATGTCGAAGATCGGCCCCAGCTCGTTCTGCAACTGGAGCGCTTTCTTCATCAGTTTTTCGGAGCCGGCGTAATGATCGACCGCGGGCAGGATGGGGAAGGGTTTCCCGCCGGGAAAGAGAACGTCGCTGGGGTGTCGCATGGCTGGTTTCCGGAACGAAAACCGGAGTTTAGCATCGCGGCGCGGGAAGCTTCCGTGTTTCCCGGCGGCTACTTTTCCCCGGCTTGCGGCGCGGCGGTGTAGAGCGGCGTCATCTTTCCCACGGGCATGATCAGGCAGATGCCGTGGGCGGGCGAGTCCACGCCGGATTTTTCCTTGATCGCCGCGACGACTTTCTCGGCGGTCTCCTCGCTGGCCATGGTCAGGACGATTTCCTTTTCGCTTTCCACCGGAATGCCCAGCAGCGATTTTCTCGCCATGCCGGTGCCGATCGCGTTGATGATCACCGCGCCTCCCGCTCCCGCCTCGTTGGCGATTTCCACGGCATGGCTGCCGAAGCCCATATTGACGATGATAAACAGCGCTTTCATGCTGTCCGCGTTTTCCATGTTGAATATCCTCTTGAAATCGGCGCCAGCGCCGCTTAAAACGAGAGCTTTTCGACGGGCACGGTAAAGGCGGTGCCGGCATGGGGCTTGTCGAGACCGAATTTATCGACCAGGGCATCGAGCATGGGGCCGGATTCCTCGCTCGGCAGCAGGCAGGTGACGATCACCCGGTTATCCTCCGGCACCAGGCCGAGCGCTTCCCTGAGATAGCCCGCCTTGACCAGGCCCTTGCCGTACATGGTGTTGATGAGCTGTCCGCCCGCTTCCGAGAGCATGGCGATCAGCTTGTCTTTGCGCTTTCTCTCGATGATGACCACCAAGAGAACGATCTCGTTGACCACTACTTTCTCGTTCATTGCCGCTCCCTTCATTTTTTGGCTTCGTCCGCCCGTCCGGCATGCGAGGCGAGTTTTTCCAGTCCCGCCAGCTCGTCCGCCAACACGGCTTCCTGGGTTCTCTTGATCCGCGCGTCGTAAAGTATGCCCAAGGCCTGCACGGCGATCAGCGGCGTGACCGAAATGAAGGCGATGATGCCAAAGCCGTTGGTCAGCACCGACTGGGCGCCCGGGCCCGCCGTGCTGGCCACGGCCTGCGCCGTGCCCAGCGTCAGCGGCGTCAGGAAGGCCGAAGTCAGCGCGCCGCCGGTGACGCCGCCCGAGTCGAAGGCCAGGCTCACGAAAAGCTTGGAGGTGTATTTCATCATGACCAGCGACACGATGTAAAGCGGCACCAGGAACCAGAGGATATTGACCTGCGTGATGATTTTCACCATGGAAATCAGCGCGGCGACGCCGATGCCTATCGCCAGCGTTCCGCGCATGGTCATTTTCTTCACGTGGCCGTTGGTGATTTCCTCGAGCTGCTCGCCGAGCACGGTGACGGCCGGCTCGGTCAGCGTGATCGCCGCGCCGAGGATGAAGCCGATGATCAGCAAAAGCCACTTGAACCATCCGGGACGGGCGGGATCGAGGAATATCTCGCCGATGTACTTGCCCGCGAAAGCGAAGCCGAAGTCGATGCTCGACAAGAATATGAGCAGGCCGACATAGACCACGGCCGTGCCGAACAGCATCCGGATGAACTCGCTCCTGGGCAGTTTTATCAGCAAGAACTGGAACGGCAGAAAGCAGATCACCACCGGGAAAAGCGCCAGCGCCACGTCGCCCAGATTCCCCACGACGATGCCGCCGAAGTTCTCCGCCGCGCCCGGGTCGTACAGCGTGGCAGGCGGGATGATCCCGCCGTTCATGGCCTTGAGCACGAATCCGTAGAGGAACAGCGCGACGATCGGGCCGACCGAGGCCAGCCCGATGATGCCGAAGGTATCCTCGATGCTTTTGTTCTTCGACAAGGTGGCCGAAACGCCGATGCCGAGCGCCAGGATGAACGGCACCGACACGTCGCCGGTGGTCGCGCCGCTGCCGTCGAAGGCCAGGGCGATGAATTCCTCGGGCGTGACAATGATCAGCGCGAAGGTAATGACGTAAAGCACGACGAAGACCGTCTTGATGTTCAAGTCCTTCAGTACCCTGAACAGCGAGAATCCGACGAACACGCCGATTCCCGAGCCCATGATCCAGATGAACACCGTTTCGTCGACCAGCGGCATGATCATGTGGGTCTGCCTCGCCAGCACCGACAGGGCCGGTTCGGCGACCGTCGCCAGAAGCCCGAACAGGAAACCGAAAAAGATGATGAAGACGGTTTTTTTCAGGTGGATCAGGGAACTGCCGATCAGCTTCCCGATGGGCAGGATGCTGATGTCGAGTCCGACCAGGAACAAGACCTGCCCGAAAACGACGCCCGCGTATCCGATGGCGAGTTTCAGGTAGTCGAAAACGTCCTCCATCGGCGCGATGAAGCCGCACACGACGATGATGATCGCGGCGAGTGGAAGCGAAGACAGGAAAACTTCTTTGAGCGTGCGCAGGAATTTCATGGACTTGTTTTTATGGCGGAACCGCGAGGAGAAAAAGAAAAAAAGATGGAAAGATGGATAGGCGCAAGCGACGGACATTCACACAGGCGGAACCCGGCGGGGCCGGAACGCCGGACGGGTGTTTCGCCGCCGGACGCTCGTCGCCGTCGGGTGTCTCACGGCGTTTTTCCCGCCAATCCCGTTTGTTTCAGCGCGGAATGATATAACAACGGCGTCGAAAAATAAGGAAACGCGGCGCAAGTTTCGCCATTTCATCGACTGCGGTTTTAGGATAGATTGCCGTCTGCACCGTATTCGCCGAGGACCGCCCGATGCCCGAACAAGCCCCCAGCGCCCGCGCCACGATCCACCGCAAGCCGCAGCGCGCCCATTACGACCGCCGCACGATAGAGCGCATCGTCGATGCCGCGCTGACCTGCCAGATCGCCTTCAACCACGCCGGCAGCGTGCATTGCCTGCCGATGGCCTGCTGGCGCCAGGGCGATCATCTGTACATCCACGCCGCCGGCAGCTCGCGCCTGGCGGCGGCGCTGCTCGCGGGCGAATGCTGCGTGTGCGTCGCCCACCTGGACGCTCTGGTGCTGGCGCGTGCCGCCTTTCACCACTCGATGAATTTCCGCTCCGTAGTCATCTACGGACAGTTCGAGGAAGTACGGGACGCCAGCCTCAAGGCCGCCGCCCTGGACGCCTTCATCGAGCACGTCAGCCCAGGACGCGCCGCGCGCGTGCGCGCCTCGTCGCCTGCCGAAATGTCAGGCACGCGCGTGTTGCGCATCGCGCTCGAGGAAGCCGCGGCGAAGATGCGCGCGGGAGGCGTCCTGGACGCCGATGACGACCTGTCCATCCCGGTCTGGGCCGGCGTGGTCCCGCTGCGCCTGCAAGCCGGCCGCCTGGAACCCGATGGCGGCGGCGCCGTGGTGGAGGAACCCCCGGGTCTCCCGGGCTTCATCGCCCCGCCGGCGCAAACGCCGTGACGATTCTGCCTTGAACCCTCACGCCTTGACCACAAAGGTATGACGACACGGCACAGGGGCGGTTTGGCCGAACCATCGTGTTCTCCGTAGCTCTGCGCGACGTGGGTGTGGTTTTTTGCTTAAATACGGTTTTCACCTTTTACTTCGTGGGTCGAATCGAGGATTTCAGGATGAAGCATCTCGTCGTAGGTGTCGGCGGCATGAGCTGCCAGGGTTGTGTGAAGAACGTGACGGGCGTCCTGCGGGCGCTGCCCGGCGTGTCCGAGGTCAAGGTGTCGCTGGAAGCGGGCCGGGCCGAGATCGACTATGACCCGCAGGTCGCCCGGCCCGCGCAGTTCAGGGAAGCCATCGAGGGCGCGGGTTTCGACGTGGCGGGCGAGGGCGTCTGAGCGGACGCTGTCGGCAGGGAAGCTTGGGCTGCCATCGTTCCTGAAACGGGGCAGGGTTCGGTAGGGCGGATGCTGTTCAGAAGACAGAGGACTGATGACAGAGGACAGAGGACAGTTCAGTTACCGGGCGCTTCGCGCTCGCAAATATTACTGTCTTCTGTCTTCCGTCTTCTGTCCTCTGGAATGCGTAATGACGACTACTTGACGCGGGCGCGATATTCGTCGGTGCGGGTGTCGATTTCGATCTTGTCGCCGATTTCCACGAAGGCGGGAACCTGGATGATGTAGCCGGTCGCCAGCCGGGCCGGCTTCATGACCTTGCCGGAAGTGTCGCCCTTGACCGCCGGCTCGGTGTAGATGACTTCGCGCACCAGGCTGGTCGGCAGTTCGACCGAGATGGGCTTGCCGTCGTAGAACACGACTTCGCAGGGCATGCCGTCCTCGAGGTACTTGAGGGCTTCTTCCAGATAGTCGGCTTCGATTTCGTACTGGTTGTACTCGGCGTCCATGAAGACGTACATCGGGTCGGCGAAGTAAGAGTAGCTGACCGCCTTGCGGTCGAGCTGCACGGTGTCGAACTTGTCGTCGGCGCGGTAGACCGTTTCGCTGGGCGCGCCGGTGAGCAGGTTTTTCATCTTCATCTTGACGACCGAGACGTTGCGGCCCGACTTGCTGTACTCGGCCTTGAGGACGACCATCGGGTCGCTGCCGACCATGAACACGTTGCCGGCGCGGAGTTCTTGAACAGTTTTCATAGAGGCTTGGCTTCTGAAAGGGGTTCCGGGGAGGGCGCTGAAAATAGCCGCGCATTATAGCCTGGATTGGCAGAATTGCACCAGGCGGGAACACAAATCCTGTTGTTTCATCAGTTCCTTTTGCCATTCTCCGGCGTGCCGCCGCAGTATCGGAAAAAAGCCCAGCCAGCGTTCCCAGAGATCGCCGGTGAGCGCTCCGACGCCGTTCCAGGCGAGGGAAAACTCGCGCACGGCGGCGGCCGGCGCGCGGGGCAGTCCGGCGCAGCAGGCGTCGAGGAAGGCGGCCAGCTTGGCGTGATGGACGTTTTCCTCTTGCGGATAGATGTGCCAGAGCATCGGCCTGGCCGCCCATTGCGCGCGCACGAAGGAGTCCTCGCCGCGCACCAGGTTGAGGTCGCAGCACCACAGCAGCCGGTCGTAATCCTGCTGCGGGACGAAGGGGATGAGGCGCAGCTCCAGGCGGCCGTGGCGGACGAGGTCGCCGACCGCCAGGCGGCGGCGCGCAAAACGCTCCAGATCGGCCTGGCCGCGGCCGGGCGGGGCGAGGCAGAGAACCGGCCGGCGGCTGCGCGACCAGGCGTCGAGCAGGCCGGGCAAGGCGGCGTTTTCGTAGCAAAAAAGCGAAACGAGCAGCGTCCCGGCGTCGCCGCCGGATGATGTTGTACCCGCCGCGCCCGCCGTGCCCGCCGCGTCCGGCACGCCCAGGCGGGCGAGAAAGCGCTGGCGTTCGGCGGGGGCGGCGGCGAACGCCTGCCGGCGCTGTTCCAGGGCGTTTTCGCGCAGCAGGCCGCCGGTTCGCGCGGTGAATCCGGGAAAGAAGAAGTATTTGTTCAAGGGCAGGCGTGGGTGCGGCGAGGGCAGGGCGTGATAGTCCGCGACCCAGGCTTCGGCGGAGAGATGATCGAGGTTGATCCATACGGATTTGGGATCGCGCCGGGCCATCGCCGCCTCGAAGGCGTCGGGAAGCCGGCAGGCGAAAGTTTCCACGACCACGTCGCCCGGAACCGCGCCGGTGAAGTCAAAGCCCTGTTCCCAGCGCATGACTTCGACGCCCAGCACTTCCTGCACCGGCCGATCGGCGCGAATCTGCGGACACAGCACGTGGAATGCCGCCAGCTCATCGACCCACAGGCGCACCGCCAGGCCGTGTTCGCCCGCCAGTTGCCGCGCCAGGCGCCAGCACACGCCGATGTCGCCGAAGTTGTCGACGACGTGGCAGAAAATGTCCCAGTGTGAATCGGAGGTCGTGCGCATGGAGGCTCGTGATACCATCAAACGCCCTATCGTACCGTCTCGCGTTCATCAAAAACCGCCCCCGGTTGGAAACCTTCCCCTTCAGGGGGATAATCTTGCACGGGAGGGGCGTAAGCCCTTTCGTGCTTTCGTCCGGCCTGCCGGACGTGGATTGAAACATGATTGAACCCTTCGATCCGAAAAGCCTGCTCGCCACGCTGACCGAGTTGCCGGGCGTCTATCGCATGATCGACGCGCAGGGCAAGGTGCTCTACGTGGGCAAGGCGAAGAATCTCAAGAAGCGGGTGGCGTCTTACTTCCGCGAGCATCATCCGAGTCCGCGCATCGCGCTGATGGCCGCGCAGATCGCCCAGGTCGAAACGACCGTCACGCGCTCGGAAGCCGAGGCGCTGCTGCTCGAGAACAACCTGATCAAGCGTCTCGCGCCGCGCTACAACATCCTCTTCCGCGACGACAAATCCTACCCGTACATCGTCCTTTCGCATGACCCTTACCCCCGGCTGGCGTTCTACCGCGGAGCGACCCGGCGCGACGCCGATTATTTCGGGCCGTATCCGTCATCCGCGGCGGTGCGCGAGAGCGTCAACCTGCTGCAGCGTATGTTTCGCCTGCGCACCTGCGAGAATTCGGTGTTCGGCAACCGTTCGCGTCCCTGCCTTTTGTACCAGATCAAGCGCTGTTCCGGAGCCTGCGCCGGATTGATCGCGCCGGAAGCCTACGCGCAGGACGTGCAGATGGCGTCGATGTTCCTGCAAGGGCGGCAGCAGGAAATCATCGCCCGGCTCAGCGCGGCGATGGACCGGGCCGCCGCCGAACTGGCCTTCGAGCAGGCCGCGGTGTACCGCGACCGCATCCAGTCGCTGCGCCGCGTGCAGGACAAGCAGTACGTGGAGAGTGCGCGCGGCGAGGACGTGGACGTGCTGGTGGCCGTCGAGGAGGGCGGCGTGCGCTGCGTCAACCTGGCCATGGTGCGCGGCGGCAGGCATCTCGGCGACAAGCCGCACTTTCCGAGCAACGCCGGCGAGAGCACGCCCGTCGAAGTGCTGACGGCCTTCCTGTGCCAGCATTACCTGACGCATCCGATCCCCGCGCGCCTCTTCGTCAACCTCGCCCTGCCCGACGGCGAAGCCGCCGAAACGCTGGCGGAACTGGCCGGGCGGCCGGTGCCGGTCGCCGAGCCTCGCCTGACCCTGCACAAGGTCTGGGTCGACATGGCCGAGCAGAACGGCCGCCTGGCCATCGCCGCCCGGCGCGCCCAGATGGCGCGCCAGGAAACCCGCCTGGAAGCCTTGCAGGAAGTCCTCAACCTGGAGCTGGATGAAAGCGGCGAAGGGCGGGAAATGCGCATCGAGTGCTTCGACATCAGCCATACGCAGGGCGAATCGACCGTCGCTTCCTGCGTCGTATACCAGGGCAACGGCATGCGCAAGTCGGAATACCGGCGTTTCAACATCAAGAACGTGCCCGCGGGCGACGACTACGCCGCGATGCGCCAGGCCGTCACGCGGCGCTATGAAAAGATCGGCGGCGGCGAGGGCCTGGCCCCGTCGCTGATTCTCATCGATGGCGGCAAGGGACAGGTCGGCGCCGCCGCCTCGGCGCTGGAAGAACTCGGCCTGTCGTACCTGCCCATGCTCGGCGTAGCCAAGGGCGAGGGGCGCAAGCCCGGACTCGATACATTGGTTTTCCCTGACGCGCGCGAACCGGTACAATTGCCGGCGGAACATCCCGCGTTGCATCTGATCCAGGAAATCCGCGACGAAGCGCACCGCTTCGCCGTGTCGGGTCATCGGCTACGGCGCGGCAAGACGCGCAAGACCTCGCGCCTCGAGGACATCGACGGTGTCGGTCCCCGGCGGCGCAAGGCGCTGATTGCCCGTTTCGGCGGATGGCAGGGCATTGCCAGCGCGGGAATCGATCAACTGAGCGCCGTCCCCGGGATCAGCCGGGATCTGGCCGAGAAAATCCACGCGGCTTTGCACTGATGCCAACCAATATTCCGATCCTCCTGACCTGGCTGCGAATCATCCTGATTCCCCTGCTCGTCGCCCTGTACTACCTGCCCGAAGCGTGGCTGCAACCGGTCGGCCGCGACCTGGCGGCGACCGTCGTTTTCGTCGTCGCCGCCAGCACCGACTGGCTGGACGGCTACCTGGCGCGCCGCTGGAACCAGACCTCCGCGTTCGGCGCCTTCCTGGACCCGGTGGCCGACAAGCTGGTCGTCGCCGCCGCGCTGATCATGCTGGTTCATCTCGACCGCGTCGGCGCGCTGATCGCGCTCATCATCATCGGCCGGGAAATCACCATTTCCGCCCTGCGCGAATGGATGGCGCAGATCGGCGCGCGCAAGAGCGTGGCCGTCTCGATGATCGGCAAGATCAAGAC
>JAISQQ010000450.1 GCA_031274075.1 Accumulibacter sp. | reverse complement strand
ACACGTCAAATGAATTCAAAAGGAGTCAGCAATGAGCAAAGTAGGCTTTGTAGGACTGGGCATCATGGGCACGCCGATGGCGGAACAACTGATCAAGGGCGGGCATGAAGTCTTCCTGTACAGCATCCCGAGTATTCCGGAAACGCTGGTGCGGGTGGGCGGCAAGCCTTGCGCGTCGGGCAGGGAAGTCGCCCGGAACGCCGAGGTGATCATCATCATGGTGCCGGATACGCCGCACGTCGCCGCCGCCCTGTTCGATCCTGACGGCATCGCCGAAGGACTCTCGCCCGGCAAGATCGTCGTCGACATGAGTTCCATCTCGCCGATCGAAACCAAGGAATTCGCCAGCAAGATCAACGCGCTGGGCTGCGAATACCTCGACGCCCCGGTCTCCGGCGGCGAAGTCGGTGCCAAAAACGCCACGCTGTCGATCATGGTCGGCGGCAAGCAGGAAACCTTCGATACGGTCAAGCCGCTCTTTGAACTGATGGGCAAGAACATCACCCTCGTCGGCGGCAACGGCGACGGACAGACCGCCAAGGTCGCCAACCAGATCATCGTCGCCCTGAACATCGAAGCCGTCGGTGAAGCGCTGCTTTTCGCGTCCAGGGCCGGCGCCGATCCCGCCAAGGTGCGCGCCGCGCTGATGGGCGGCTTCGCCTCGTCGAAGATACTCGAAGTACATGGCGAACGCATGGTCCAGCGCACCTTCAACCCCGGCTTTCGCGTCGAACTGCACCAGAAGGACCTCAACCTGGCGCTGTCCGCGGCGCGCAAGCTCGGCGTGTCGCTGCCCAACACCGCCACCTGCCAGGAATTGTTCAATAGTTGCGCCGCGCACGGCGGCGCTGCGTGGGATCACTCCGGCATGGTGCGCGCGCTGGAGCTGATGGCCAATTTCGAGATCGGGCAGAAAGACTGATGCCTGCCCGCATTCAGAGGATGGGAAAAACGGAATTTCGGCCCTGATGGCTACGCCGTAAAAAGTGATTGAGTGAAAGGTGAAACGTGGAATATCCTTTGGCGTTTCACCCCTTCCTCATCAAAAACCGACTCCGCTTGGAAACCTCTCCCTTCAGGGGGATAATCTTGCGCGGGAGGGGCGTAAGCCCTTCCGTGCTTTCGTCCGGCCTGCCGGACGTGGATTGAAACATCCGGAGAACCCCGCATGATCCCGACCCCCCGCGAATTCCTGCGCCGCCTGTTCGAGGTGGCGATCAAGGCCGCGCAGCCGGCGCGCTGCCTTCCGAAATTCCTGCCCGAGGCGCCGCGGGGACGGCTCATCGTCATCGGCGCGGGCAAGGCTTCGGCGGCGATGGCGCGGGCGTTTGAAGACGCCTGGCCCGGCCCGCTCAGCGGCGTCGTGCTGACGCGCTACGGTTACCAGGTGCCCTGCCGGCGCATCGAAATCATCGAAGCGGCGCACCCGGTGCCGGACCCGGCCGGTCTCGCGGCCTCGCGGCGGATTCTCGGCGCGGTCGGCGGTCTGACGGCGGACGACACCGTCGTCTGCCTCGTCTCCGGCGGTGGCTCGGCGCTGCTCACCCTGCCGCTCGACGGCATCACGCTGGCGGACAAACAGGCGGTGAACAATGAGTTGCTTCGCTCGGGCGCGACGATCCGCGAAATGAACACCATTCGCCGCCACCTTTCGGCGATCAAGGGCGGACGCCTGGCCGCCGCCTGCCACCCGGCGCGCGTGCTCACGCTGCTCATCTCCGACGTTCCCGGCGACAATCCGATGGACATCGCCTCGGGGCCGACCGTGGCCGATCCGACGAGCTGCGCCGACGCCCTGGCGCTGGTGAAGCGCTACGGGATGAGCCTGCCGGCGAGCGCCTTGGACGCCCTGTCCAGCGGTCGCGGCGAATCGGTCAAGCCCGGCGATCCCCGGCTGGCGCGCGCCGAAACGCGGCTCATCACCACGCCGCAAGCCGCGCTGGAAGCCGCCGCCGAAGCGGCGCGGGCGGCCGGCGTCACGCCCTACATTCTCGGCGACGCCATCGAAGGCGAGGCGCGCGACGTCGGCAAGGTGATGGCCGGGCTGGCGCGCCAGGTCGCCACGCGGCGGCAGCCGTTTTCCGCCCCCTGCGTGCTGCTCTCCGGCGGCGAGACGACAGTTACTCTGCGCGGCAAGGGGCGAGGCGGGCGCAACGTCGAATTCCTGCTCGCGCTGGGCGTCGCCCTCGACGGCCTGCCCGGGGTCTACGCCCTGGCCGGCGATACCGACGGGGTGGACGGCGTCGAAGAGATCGCCGGCGCGTATCTCGCGCCGGACTCGCTGCGGCGGGCCTGGGAGCAAGGCATCCGTCCCAGGGACGCGCTGGCGGACAACGACGGCCACGGATTCTTCGGCGCCTTGGACGACGCGATCGTCACCGGGCCGACGCTGACCAACGTCAACGACTTCCGGGCGATCCTGATCGATGATCGATGAGCGCACCCTGTTTCAATCCGCGTCCAGCATAGCCGGACGAAACGGCATGGAAGAGCCCGCGCCTCTCCCACGCCTGATTATTCCCCTGAAGGGGTAGGTTTTTCAACCGGAGTCAGTTTGCGATGAAATACGTCACTTTGCCGCAAGGGGAACAGGTTCCGGCCCTGGGCATGGGCACTTGGATGATCGGCGACGACCGCGCCTCGCGCGCCGAAGAGATCGCCGCGCTGCAACACGGCGTCGATCTGGGCATGTCGCTGATCGATACCGCCGAGATGTACGGCGACGGCGCTTCCGAGCGGCTGGTCGGCGAAGCCATCCGCGGCCGCCGCGAGCGCGTATTCCTGGTCAGCAAGGTCTATCCGCACCATGCCGGCCGCAAGGAAATGCCGGCCGCCTGCGAGCGCAGCCTGAAGCGCCTGGGCGTCGACCGTCTCGACCTCTATCTCCTGCACTGGCGCGGCGGCGTGCCGCTGGCGGAAACCGTCGACACTTTCCATCGCCTGCAGGCGCAGGGCAAGATACGGCACTGGGGCGTCAGCAACCTCGATCCGGGCGACATGGCGGAACTCGTCGAAACGCCGCAAGGAAGCCAGGTGGCCGTCAACCAGGTGCTCTACAACCTCTCCCGCCGTGGTGTCGAATGGAACCTGCTGCCGTGGTGCGAAGAACGCAGGATTCCGCTGATGGCCTATTCGCCGATCGAGCAGGCGCGCCTGCTGCGTCATTCCGGCCTGCGCGCCCTGGCGGAAGAGCGTGGCGCGACGCCGGCGCAACTGGCGCTGGCCTGGCTGCTTCGCCGCAATCAGTTGATCGCCATTCCCAAGACCTCGAACCGCGCCCACGTCGAGGAAAACTTCGCCGCGCTCGAATGCCCGCTCGACGCCGAAACCCTGGCCGAACTCGACCGCCTGTTCCCGCCGCCGAGCCGGGCGACGCCGCTCGAAATGCTGTGATTCAGGTATCAGGTATCAGGTATCAGGTATCAGATCAGTTACCGGGCGCTTCGCGCCCGCAAGAATTACTGATCCCTGGCATCTGATCCCTGATCCCTGAGAACCTGTTCACGATCTTCTCTTGTACAAGTCGACCGGTGTGCGTGAAAACAGCGACGGTTCGGTAGGGCGGGAAAGCGCAGCGCCTCCCGCCGATCCATTCCCCGGCGCAACGCGCCGCATGAATTCAAAGGCTGTTGAAGACGATGAGCGGCGGCGATGCCGCCGGAGAGAAGGACCGGCGGGAGGCGCTTCGCTTTCCCGCCCTACGGGGGCGCCAACGGTTTGGCGCCAATGCCCAGGCGGACCGGAGACCCGCGCCCCAGGAAAATCACCACGACGCCACATCAGTGCAATGGCCCTGGCGCGTTCCCAGAAAAGATCGTGAACAGCTTCTGATCCCTGATTCCTGATTCCTGATCCCTGATCCCTGACCCCGTCATCTGACCGGCGCGGCGCGCTGATATTGCGGGGGCCAGGCGGCGGCTTGGCCGAGTTCTTGCGCGGCGGTCATCGGCCAGTAGGGATTGCGCAGGATTTCGCGGCCGAGCAGGACTATGTCGGCCTGGCCGCTGCGGATGATGTGATCGGCCTGCGCCGGCGCGGTGATCAGGCCGACGGCGGCGCTTGGGATATCCGCTTCGCGCCGCACCTGTTCGGCGAATTCGGTCTGGAAACCGGGGCCGGTTGGAATCTTCGCTTCCGGCACGAGGCCGCCGGTCGATACGTTGATCAGGTCGACGCCGCGCGTTTTCAGCACGCGGCACAAGGCGACCGTCTCCCCCGGCGTCCAGCCGCCGTCGACCCAGTCGGTCGCCGACAGGCGCACGATCAGCGGCAGGCGATCCGGCCATGCCGCGCGCACCGCGTCGACTACCTCGACGAGCAGCCGTGTGCGATTGGCGAAGCTGCCGCCATAGCCGTCGGCGCGCTGGTTGCTCAGCGGCGAGAGAAATTGGTGCAGCAGGTAGCCGTGCGCGGCATGGATTTCGACCGCCGAAAACCCCGCGGCATGCGCGCGTTGCGCGGCGGCGGCGAACTGGCCGACGATGGCTTCGACGCCGGCCGCGTCGAGTTCGGCGGGCCTGGCGTGCGCAGGGGAAAACGGCAGCGGCGACGGCGCGACGAGCGGCCATCCGCCTTGCTCCGGCGGAATCGGCGTTTGCCCTTCCCAGCCGCGGCCCACGCTGGCTTTCCTGCCGGCGTGGGCGAGCTGCACGGCCATCGGGCATCCCTGTTCTTGCGCGAAGCGCGTGATGCGCGCCAGCGCTTCGATCTGCCCGTCGTCCCACAGGCCGAGATCGGCGGGGCTGATGCGGCCTTCCGGAACGATGGCGGTCGCTTCGCTGACGATCAGCGCCGCGCCGCCGACAGCGCGCGCGCCGTAATGTACGAAATGCCAGTCGCCGGCCAAGCCGTCGCGCGCGGAATACTGGCACATGGCGGGAACGGCGACGCGGTTGCGCAGGACGAGATCGCGCAGGATGAAGGGGTCGAACAGATGGGCCATGAGGGTCTCCTTGCCAAGGGTTCATCGCAAAATCAAGGCCGTTTTGCGATGAAATTCCGGGGATGGACTCTTTCCGCCGGCCTTGCCTGCACGGCTGATGCGGAAGTGTCCTCGCGTCGGCCATTATGCTCAAAATGGAGCACGATTGGGGGTGTTCAGAAGACAAAGGACTGAGGACAGAGGACAGATCAGTCACCGGGCGCTTCGCGCCCGCAAATATTACTGTCTTCTGTCCTCCGATACGCGCAAGCCGGAATCCAGGAATTTTGACGAACGAGCTGGATCCCGGCTTTCGCCGGGACGACGTGTCGATAAGCGGCGGCGCCTTGTTCCATAGAGAAAACCTGGGAGCGCGGGGCACCAGCCCCGCATTTAAGCCGCGCCATGACACCGCCACCGCCGTTGCGGGGCTGGTGCCCCGCGCTCCCAGGAAACCCAGCCGGCTTTCCAAGGATCAGGGATCAGATGCCAGGTATCAGTAATTGTCGAACGCGATTTTGACCAGGGTTTTTTTGCTCGATCCGGCACGGCGCCACTTGAGTTATAATGATCGATCTTTTGTCTCGGGATACCCTTGTGTCGGCGGAGTGCTTGGTCAGGATTACCGGCGTCAATTTTGCCTACGACGATCGCCCGATCCTCGGAGGAATCGACATGGAGATTCCCCGCGGCAAGCTGGTCGCGATCATGG
>JAISQQ010000097.1 GCA_031274075.1 Accumulibacter sp. | reverse complement strand
AACGTGAGCCGCATGAACCGCGACGCCAGCGTGAGCATGGCCTGCGATCCGTGGCACCGCGTGCCGTCGCCGCTGGTTTACCACATCGACGACACCCTGGCCTGCTGGCGGCGCATCGAAGCGCCCGTCCTGCTGCTGATCGCCGAACACGGCTTCGTCGTCCGGCGCTTCGGCAACGATCCGCGGGAATTCGAGCGCCGCCTGTCCAGCCTCCCCCAAGCGCGCACGCTGTCCATCCCCGACTCCGGCCACAACGTACAGCACGACCAGCCCGAGCGCGTAGCCGCGGCAATCGAGGATTTTCTGCGCCGGTGAGGGTCAGGGATCAGATGTCAGGTGTCAGGGATCAGTAATATTTGCGGGCGCGAAGCGCCCGGTAATTGGACTGTTTTCTGTCCTCTGGTCAAGACGGAAGCTCCGTGCTCCCAGGTTCCGGAGGCCCGATGATCGGGTTCATTTCCTCAGGCGCGATGAAAGGCCTTTTTTCGCGGCATAAGAACCTGTTCAAAGTCTTTTAAGCAATATCGTCAGGAAGGCCAGATGGATGAATTGTAGGCTGGTGTTGAGTTTTCGCTCGCAGTTTTTCCAGAGTCTCCGGTTCTTCTCCAGCCAGGCAACGCTACGCTCGACGACCCGGCGTTTGGGTATGAGCTTGAAGGTGTGCCGCTCGTTTCGTTTGGCGATCTGTACCGTGACATGCTCTCCCAGGATCGCGCGCACGCCCTGGGCGAACGGCTGTCCCATGTAGCCGTTGTCGCACAGCAGGCTTTTCACCCGCTTCAAGTTCGGTTGGTTGCGCTCCAGTGCCTCCAGTTCCCCAAAAGCGCCGGACTACAACAGACTTGCTCGGATTGCTTCGGACAAGAAAAAGGCCGAAAACCTTGTATTTACTGGGGTTTCCGGCCTTTATCGGACTTCTTCGGACTTCTTCGGACTAGTGTCTGGCGGAGAGAGGGGGATTCGAACCCCCGTTAGGGATTACCCTAAACACGCTTTCCAGGCGTGCGACTTAAACCACTCATCCATCTCTCCGGGCGGACGGATTCTAGCAGAAGCCTCCTGGATCGACAAACTGGTAAAATGCCAAGCGATTCAACAGTGCGCCGGCGCTTCGTCCGCCATGTCCGTCATATCCGTCGCCGGGCCGGATTCTTTGCTTTTCCTCAAGCTTTTTTTTCTCTTACCCACTCCATGCGAGGTCCTGAAATGACTGCCATCAAACAGGAAGACCTGATCCAGAGCATAGCCGATGCGTTCCAGTACATCAGCTACTATCATCCGCGCGATTTCATCAAGGCGCTCGGCGAAGCCTACGCGCGCGAGGAGTCACCGGCCGCCAGGGACGCGATTGCCCAGATCCTGACCAATTCGCGCATGTCTGCCGAGGGCCATCGTCCGATCTGCCAGGATACCGGCATCGGCATGGTGTTCCTGAAGGTCGGCATGGACGTGCGTTGGGCCGACGCCACGATGAGCCTACAGGAAATGGTCAACGAGGGCGTCCGGCGCGCCTACACCAATCCGGCCAATCCACTGCGCGCCTCGGTGCTCGCCGATCCGGCCGGCAAGCGCAAGAACACGCGGGACAATACGCCGGCCATCGTGTATTACGAGATCGTGCCGGGCGGCCAGGTCGAAGTCATCTGCGCGGCCAAGGGCGGCGGTTCCGAGGCCAAGGCCAAGTTCGCCATGCTCAATCCGTCCGACGACGTCGTCGACTGGGTGCTGCGCACCGTGCCGCAGATGGGCGCCGGCTGGTGTCCGCCGGGCCTCATCGGCATCGGCATCGGCGGCACGCCGGAAAAGGCCATGCTGATGGCCAAGGAATCGCTGATGGCGCCGCTCGACATACACGATCTCAAGGCGCGCGGCGCGAAAACGCGGGCCGAGGAACTGCGCCTCGAACTCTACGAGAAGATCAACGCGCTGGGCATCGGTGCGCAGGGGCTGGGCGGCCTGACCACCGTGCTCGACGTCAAGGTGCTCGATCATCCGACGCACGCGGCCAACCTGCCGATCGCCATGATTCCGAACTGCGCCGCCGCGCGGCACATCCATTTTCATCTCGACGGCAGCGGTCCGGCCAAGCTGGAGCCGCCGAAGCTCGAAGACTGGCCGGCCGTCACCTGGACGGCGGACACCAAGTCCGCCACGCGCGTCGACCTGAACACGCTGACCAAGGCGCAGGTCGCTTCCTGGAAGGTCGGCGAGAAGCTGCTGTTGAACGGCAAGATGCTGACTGGCCGCGACGCCGCGCACAAGCGCATCCAGGACATGCTGGCCAAGGGCGAGAAACTGCCGGTGGATTTTGGCAACCGCGTGATCTACTACGTCGGCCCGGTGGATCCGGTCGGCGACGAGGTGGTCGGCCCGGCGGGTCCGACGACGGCCACGCGCATGGACAAGTTCGTGCGCATGATGCTGGAGAAGACCGGGCTGATCGCCATGGTCGGCAAGTCCGAGCGCGGTTCGGCCGCGATCGGGGCGATCAAGGACCACCAGTCGGCCTACCTGATGGCCGTCGGCGGCGCCGCCTACCTGGTGTCCAAGGCGATCAAGGCGTCCCGGGTCGCGGCTTTCGAGGATCTGGGCATGGAGGCGATCTACGAGTTCGACCTGCAGGACATGCCGGTCACCGTCGCCGTCGATTCCACGGGCACCTCGGCGCACATCACCGGCCCGCGCGAATGGTGCCAGAAGATCGGCAAGATCCCGGTCGAG
>JAISQQ010000093.1 GCA_031274075.1 Accumulibacter sp. | reverse complement strand
TCCTCTGAGAATCTGTTTGCAATCTTCTCTGGGAGCGCGGGGCACCAGCCCCGCTTTTGGCCCGCGCCATGACACTGCCACCGCTGTTGCGGGGCTGGTGCCCCGCGCTCCCAGAGGCGGGTCGGAGTGAGGCTCTCATAATGGGGATACCTGCGCGCCCAGAGAGAAGATCGCAAACAGCTTCTGGCCCAGAAGACAGCAATATTTGCGGGCGCGAAGCGCCCGGTAACTGAACTGTCATCTGTCCTCTGTCCTCCGTCCTCTGAAACCAAGCTCCCTCGCGCAGGCGCGCAGGGCGCGCAGATGTTCCGGCTGTCCGGCGCCGTAGCGCAGCTCGGCGAAATGGCCCGCCGCGCGGCACACGAGCGGCGCGATATCGGGTCTTTCGCGGGCGGCGCGCGCGGCCAGGTCGAAAGGGCCTTCCCAGGGAGCGCGGCGGATTCCGGAACGTTCGAGCCGGGCGCAGAAACGACGCCAGGCCCGCGTCTCGGCGGAGGATTTCGCGCGCCGGGCGAGCGTCCAGCAGACGATCGACAGCAGGACTATGCCGCTGGCCAGCACCATCAGCGAGGCCATGCCTTGCCAGTCCGGATTCGCCATGCCGAGGCGGCTCAGCGTTTCGCGTTGACGTTCGGAATTGTAGCCAAGGACCCACTGATCCCAAGCGTTGTTGACCGCCTCCCAGCGGAAACGCAAGGACATCATCCAGTTGCTGTCGAAGCGCATCAGCATGGGCAGGGAATCGCTTTCCGGCAGGGCGACCTCGATGCCGTACTCGATGCGCGACGGGGCGACGGCCGCGGTCGGGTCGACGCGCCTCCAGCCCTGGCCTTCGAGCCAGATTTCGGCCCAGGCGTGGGCATCCGACTGGCGCACCGTCAGGCTGCCGTCGACCGGGTTGAATTCCCCGCCCTGGTAGCCGGTCACCACGCGGGCCGGGATGCCGGCGGCGCGCATCAGCACCACGTAGGCGCTGGCGTAGTGTTCGCAGAATCCCCGCCGGGCGCCGAACAGGAAGTCGTCGACCGCGTTTGGCCCGAGTACCGGCGGATGCAGCGTGTAGAAGAATTTCTCCTGGCGGAAGAGACGCAGCGCCTCGGCGGAGATCCGTTCCGGATCGGCGAACTCGCGCCGCCACGAATCGGCAAGCTCGCGCGCGCGTGGATTGGGCTTGCGGGGCAGGCTCAGCGCCTGCCGCAGAATGCGCGGCTCCTCTTCGCGGTTGGCGACGTAATCCGGCACGGAGCGGAAGGAAAAGCGCTCGCGGAAGCGCACCGGTCGGTTGGCCAGCACCTCGAAGGTCGGCGCCAGCGTGGCCTCCGGCGGCAGGCGGGTGGGCATGTCGAGCGCCAGCAGCCAGCGCCGGTTGTGGGCTTCCAGGGTGATCGTGTAATCGATGCCCGCGTTTTCCGGCGCTTCGATCACCGCCGGCTTGCTGTTCGCGCGCGGAGCGCTCATGTAGTGGGTTCGCCAGGTTTTCCCGTCGTAGCTGTCGAACATCGGACCGCGCCAATAGAGCTGCGACCGGTCCGGCGCGTCGTCGGCGAACTGGACGCGAAACGCGACCGTGCCCGAGAGGATCAGGTTGTCCATGAAACCGGGCGACATCTGGTCGGGAAGGCCGCTCAGGCCGGTGTAGGTGTCGCGCGGCATGCCCCACAGCGGCCCCTGCACGCGCGGGAAAAGCAGGAAGAGGATGAGCATGAACGGCAGCGATTGCGCGATCAGCACCGCCGAATACCTGAACACTCCCCGGATCGGCTGGACGCCGCCGTAGATGCGCAGCAGCACGGCGGTGAGCAGGGTGGCCGAGACCAGCAGCCAGGCGCCGATCGCGATGTCCTCGGAATTGAAGTAGTGCGTCAGCAGCAGGAAGAAGCCGAGCATGACGATCACCAGGGCGTCGCGGCGGGAGACCATCTCCATGGGTTTGAGCGCCATGAAGAAGACCAGCAGCGCGATGCCGGGATCGCGTCCGAACAGCGCGCGATACTGCCAAGCGATTCCGGCGGTCCCGGCAAAGACCACCAGCACCAGTATCCAGCGGCGCGGCAGCCGGTCGTTGCGCAGCCACAGCCAGACGCGCGCGAGCAGCATCACGCCGGAGATGAACGACAGCCACGCCGGCAAGTACGCGGCGTGTGGCAGCGTGGTGGCCAGGGCGACCGCCAACAGCCAGGGGACGACGCCGCGTTCCAGCAGCGGGCGGGATTGGAATTGGGATGCGGCGGCGGCCGCGCGCCGTCGCCAAGGCAAGCGTGAGCGCCAGCTTTCAAGCATGCAGGGCCAGCGCCTCCAGGCATGCGTCGCGATGGGGCGGACCGCAGTCCGGGGCGATCGCGCGGCCCGGCAAGCGCAGGCCGTAGCGGATCTGTTCGCGCTCGGCGGCCAGCACCCAGCCGGCCAGCCACGAGAGCCGCGTCTCGACGTCGCGCGTGGGCGGCGTCATGTCCCAGTCGAGCCACAGTTCCTCCGCCGCACCGCCCTCGAACTGCTTGACCAGCAGGGGACGGTTATCGACGTCGCGGGCCGCCGTCTTCCAGGCGATGTGGCGCGGCGAATCGTTCGGCTGGCGTTCGCGCAGGCCGGAAAAATCCTCCTGGCCGCTGCGTCCCCGCCGTCCGGCCGCTTCCCAGGCGGAGGAAATGGGCGGCAGCGGCGCCGCCAGCGGCTTCGGATAAACCAGGCAGGACAAGGGCGGGTGCGGGTAGCTCCAGGCGCGGAACAAACCCAAGGGGTAGCACGAGGCGAGGGTGACGCGGCCCGGATCCAGGCGACCCCTGCGCACGGCGGCGCAGGGAATGGCGACGGACGCCTGCTCGCCCGGCGGGACATTCAGCATCACCCGCGGGTTTTTGCCGATCGCCAGTTCCAGCGCGCGGCGCGTTTCCGGCCAGGGGTTTTCGACGTGCAGCGTGAAATGCGCGGTTTCCCCGGCAAAGACCGGTTCGGCCCGCCCGGGGCGGATGGAGAGACCGAGCAGGTTGCGGAAGGTGTGCACCATGGCCACCATCCCCAGTCCGGCGAGCAGGAAAACCAGCGCGTGGCCGAGGCTGAGGTAGTAGTTGATCGCGCCGATCAGCATGGTGAACAGAACCAGGCCGTACAGCAGTCCCGCGCCCGTGGGCAGGATGAAGATTCGCCGCCGCGTCAGCACCACCGGCAACTGTTCGTCGCGCCCGTAAGCGAACAGCCACTGCTCGAACGCTTGCCGCGGGTTCATGTGACGGAGACGGAACGGATCAGGGCCACGATGTCGTCGGGCCGGGCGTGGCTGTTGCCGTCCGCCAGTTGCAGCCGATGGCAGGCGACGCCCGGCAGCACCGCCTGCACGTCCTCCGGCATGACCATCCGCCGGCCAGAGAGGAAGGCCCAGGCGCGGGCGACCGAAAGCAGGGCCAGCGCGGCGCGTGGGCTGAGCCCGTGGATGAAGCGCGGGCTGGTGCGCGTCGCTTCGACCAGCGCCTGCACGTAGTCGAACAAGGCCGGCGAGACATGGATTTCACTGGCGGCCCGCTGCAGCGGCGCGATCCGCTCGGGCGCCAGGCAGGCGGTAAGCCTCGGCAAGGTCTCGCGACGTCCTCCGCTTTCGAGCAGCAGGCGTTCGGCGGCGCGATCGGGATAACCGAGTTCGACGCGCAGCAAGAAGCGGTCGAGTTGGGATTCCGGGAGGGGAAAGGTGCCGATCTGCGTCGACGGATTCTGCGTGGCGATCACGAAAAACGGTTCAGGCAACGGACGGGTCTCGCCATCGACCGTCACCTGGCGTTCCTCCATCGCTTCGAGCAGCGCGCTTTGCGTTTTCGGAGTCGCCCGGTTGATCTCGTCGGCCAGCAGAACCTGGGAAAAAATGGCGCCGGGGAGGAAACGGAAGGCACTGCGTTCGCGGTCGTAGATCGAAACGCCGATGACGTCGGCGGGCAGCATGTCGCTGGTGAACTGGATGCGCGAGAACTGCAAGCCCAGCAAGCGCGCCAGGGTGTGCGCCAGGGTGGTCTTGCCGACGCCCGGTAAATCCTCGATCAGCAGATGGCCGCGCGCCAGCAGGCAGGCGATCGCCAGGCGCACCTCCTGATCCTTGCCGAGGATGATGCGGTTGGCGGCGGCGATGACGTCGGCGATGGGCGTGGCAGGCGTGGAAGTGAATGACATGTTCATGACGACGGAAC
>JAISQQ010000429.1 GCA_031274075.1 Accumulibacter sp. | reverse complement strand
CCGGCTTTTTTCGACAGCCTGCCAAATTGGACGCAAATCACCGCTTGGCTTTACAGTTTTCCGCCAAAGCCCGAAAATGGCGGGAATCCTGTCCACGGCTTTTTACTGATGCAACAAATAAACCACGCCCTTCCTCCCGGCTTCCAGCTCGACGAATACCGCATCGACCGGCAGTTGTCCCTGGGCGGATTCTCGATCGTTTACCTGGCGACCGACCCGGAGGGCCAGCCCGTGGCCATCAAGGAGTACCTGCCGAACAGCCTGGCCTTGCGCGCCGAGGGTGAAATCAAGCCGTCGATCATCGAGGAACACAAGCCGGCTTTCCGCTACGGCATGAAGTGCTTTTTCGAGGAAGGGCGGGCGCTGGCCAAGCTGTCGCACCCGAACGTCGTCCGCGTGCTGAATTTTTTCCGCGCCAACGACACCGTTTACATGGTGATGGAGTACGAGCGCGGAAAGACCTTGCAGGAGGTGATCAAGAAGAGTCCCACGGTGATCACCGAGAATTTCATGCGCAACGTGTTCACCAAGCTGCTCAACGGCCTGCGCGAGGTGCATTCGCGCAAGCTGCTGCATCTCGACCTGAAGCCGTCGAACATCTACATGCGCAACGAGTACACGCCGGTGCTGATCGATTTCGGCGCGGCGCGGCAAACGCTGACCAGCGACACGCCGATGCTCAAGCCGATGTATACGCCGGGCTTCGCTTCGCCGGAGCATTACCATCAGCGCGAACTGCTCGGTCCGTGGAGCGACATCTACAGCGTCGGCGCGTCGATGTACGCCTGCCTGGCCGGCACGGGGCCGCAGGCGGCCGATTTGCGGCAGGAAAAGGATCGCCTGATTCCAGCCATGGTGCGTTGGGAAGGGCAGTATTCCGACCAGTTGCTGGAGACCATCGACTGGTGCCTGTGCCTCAATCATCTCTATCGTCCCCAAAGCGCCTTCGCCTTGCAAAAGGTGCTGACCGAACCCACGGCGCCGCTCAAGGAAGAAGTGGCGGATACCGGCAAGAAGACCTGGTTCGGCCAAATGATGGGAAAAATCAAGGGAAGGGCTGAACTGAAGTGAAATTCACCATCTACCAGGAAAGCCGGCTCGGCCGGCGCAAGAACAACGAGGACAGGATGGCGCACAGCTATTCGCGCGACGCCTTGCTGCTGGTGATCGCCGACGGCATGGGCGGGCACTATTACGGCGAGATCGCCGCGCAGATCGCCGTGCAGTGCATGACCGAAGCCTTCCAGCGCGAAGCCAATCCCCGGATCAGCGATCCGTTCTCCTTCATCAACCGGACGATGATCAACGCGCACTGCGCCATTTTCGATTTCACCAGTACCCACAAACTGCTCGATTCGCCGCGCACTACCTGCACCGCCTGCCTGATCCAGGACAACATCGCCTACTGGGCGCACGCGGGCGATTCGCGCCTGTACGTGATTCGCGGCGGCAAAGTGCTGGCGCGCACGCGCGATCATTCGCGGGTGCAACTGCTGCTCGACCAGGGCATGATCAGCCCGTCCCAGGCCCACTCGCATCCGGACCGCAACAAGATCTACAGTTGTCTCGGCGGCTTGCAGGACCCGAAAATCGAGCTTTCGCGCAAGACGCCGCTGGAGTCGGGCGACGTCGTGTTGCTATGCACCGACGGCCTGTGGGGTCTCTATTCCGACGAGATGCTGGCCACCGCGCTGAAGAACGAAAACCTGATGAAAGTCGTTCCGGAGATCATGGAAAAGGCCGACGCGCAAGGCGGGAGCAGTGCCGACAACTTGTCCGTCGTCGCCGTCCGCTGGGAAGACAATTACGTCGAACCCGGCTCGGAGGACGCTTCCTCGGTGCACACCCAGAGCATGCCGCTCGGCGCCTTCACGACCCGCATCGACCAGTTCGGCCGCAATCCGAAGTACAAGAGCGAACTGTCCGACGAGGAAATCGAGCGCGCCATCGACGAAATCCGCACCGCCATCCAGAAATACACGAAATAAAAAAGCCATGCGCCCCAGCCAACGCCAGCCCGCGCAATTGCGCGAGGTGCGCCTCACGCGCCGCTTCACCCGCCACGCCGAGGGCGCGGTGCTCATCGAAATGGGCCACACCAAGGTGCTGTGCACCGCCAGCGTCGAAGAATCCGTTCCGTCCTTCCTGCGCGGCCAGGGGCGCGGCTGGGTCACCGCCGAATACGGCATGCTGCCGCGCTCGACGCACACGCGCACCGCGCGCGAGGCGGCCAAGGGCAGGCAATCCGGGCGCACGCAGGAAATCCAGCGCCTGATCGGCCGCTCGCTGCGCGCGGTGACCGATCTCGCGGCGCTGGGCGAACGCCAGATCACGCTCGACTGCGACGTGTTGCAGGCCGACGGCGGCACGCGCTGCGCCGCGATCACCGGCGCGTGGCTGGCGCTCAACGACGCCTGCGCCGGACTCGTCGCCCAGGGCAGGCTTCCGGCCAGCCCGATACGCGACCACGTCGCCGCCGTCTCGGTCGGCGTCTTCGACGGCCAGCCGGTGCTCGACCTCGACTATCCCGAGGATTCGGCGTGCGATACCGACATGAACGTGGTGATGACCGGCTCCGGCGGCCTCGTCGAAATCCAGGGAACCGCCGAAGGCGAACCGTTTACGCGCGCGCAGATGAACCAGCTCGTCGACCTGGCGGAAGGTGGCATCTTGCAGCTCGTCGCCTTCCAGAAAGCCGCGCTGGCCGAATGAGGGCGGGGGTGGAACGCTTTACGTTTTAGAACCTGTTGCGGTCTTCTCTCTGGGAGCGCGGGGCACCAGCCCCGCAACAGCGGTA
>JAISQQ010000416.1 GCA_031274075.1 Accumulibacter sp. | reverse complement strand
GGCAAGACCGAGACCTACAGCGTGGTGGTCAACAACGTCAAGGTGCAGGAATTGCTGTTCGCCCTGGCCCGCGACGCGAAACTGAACGTCGATATCCATTCCGGCATTTCCGGCAGCGTCACCCTGAACGCCATCGACCAGACGCTGCCGCAACTCCTCAGCCGCATCGCCAGGCAGGCCGACATGCGTTTCGAGCTCGACGGCCCGAACCTCGTGGTCATGCCCGATTCGCCCTTCCTGAGGTATTACCGCGTCGACTACGTCAACCTGTCCCGCGAGGTCACCGGCACGGTGTGGACGAACACGCAGATATCGAGCAGCGCCCTGGAGTCAACTCCTGGATCGAAGAGCGGCAACGTGTCGCGCATCCAGATCGACAACAAATCGAAGAACAGCTTCTGGGAATCGCTGGAGAAAAACCTGAAGGATTTGCTGCTCGAAACCGACAAGATATTTCCGGAAGGTTCTTCCGAAACGCTCATCGAGCAAAATGACCGCTACAGCGCGCTTGGCGCCGGCGCGGCGCATGGCGAAAGCGCGATCGACGCCAACGGCCCGTTCGGTCCGGCGAGCGAAAACTGGCAGGCCCAGGCGGGCCGCGTGAACCAGACATCGGCGCGAAACAGCGACCAGACCGTGGTGAAACGGATGACTTTCCGTGAAGCCGCCTCGGTGATCGTCAACCAGGAAGGCGGCGTGATCGCCGTGCGCGCCACTTCGCGCCAGCATGAAAGAGTGCGGGAATTCATCGCCCGCGTGACGCGCAGCGCCCGCCGCCAGGTGATGATCGAGGCGACGATCATCGAGGTCGATCTGTCGGACAGCTATCAGCAAGGCATCGAATGGTCGAAGCTGGCGACCGAGACCGGCTTTTCGCTGCTGCCTGCGACGAACACCCAAAGCGCCGGATCGACCGTGTCGCCGTTCGGCCTGACCTACCGCAACGCCTCGCGCGGACTCGACGCGATCGTCGAGATGCTGCGCGGCTTCGGCACGACGAAAGTGCTCTCCAGCCCGAAACTGACGGTGCTCAACAACCAGACGGCGACGCTGAAGGTTTCGGAGGACTTCGTCTATTTCAACGTCAAGCAGGACGTCGCCGCGGGCAACAGCAACGCCAACGCGGTGACGGCCACGACGACGACGCCGCAATCGGTGTCGATCGGCTTCTTCATGAACCTGACCGCCCAGATCGGCGAGGACGACGTCGTCACGCTCAACGTGCGGCCCTCGATCTCCAGCATCTCGGCGCTCAAGCAGGACCCCAATCCAGCGCTCACCGTGGTCAATGAAGTCCCGCAGATACGCACGCGCGAGATCGAGTCGATGATGCGCGTGCGCAGCGGCGACATCGCCGTGCTCGGCGGCCTGATGGAAGACCGCCTGGAAAACAAGAGCGGGCGCTTCCCCGGCGTCGGCGACATCCCCCTGCTCGGCGAGGTGTTCACCACGCGCAACGACGCCTCGCGCATGAGCGAACTGGTCATCGTCCTGCGCCCGACGGTCATCCGCGACGCCTCGATCAACGGCGACTTCAGCCGTCTCGCGCCCTCGCTTCCCGGCCAGGACTTCTTCGCCACGGACAAGGTTTATCGGCCCTTCTCGGGGCCCAACATGCCATCAGAGCCGCTTCGATGAGCCTGCTGATGGAGGCCATCCGCAAAGCGGAGGAAGCCCGGAGGCAAGGCGGCGGCGAGGGCGGGCGGACGGCCACGGCCAGCCGCGCGGAACAGCCTCCCATGCCGTCCATCGGCGTTCAGGCGCTCGATTCGCCCGTCGATCCCTTGCCCGATCTCTCGCCGCGTCTTGACGCCATCGACGCCGGTCTGGCCGTACCGGCACCGTTTCCCACCGAAGACCTCGCGCAGGAAGCCTACTCCGCGCACATGGTTTTCGCCGCCACGCAAACCTCCGAAGCCCGCGGCCTGCTCTGGCTGATCGCCGGCGCGGGACTGCTGGCGATCGTCGGCGTGGGCGGCTATTACGGCTGGCAATTGCGGGCCATCCAGCCGCCGCTCAGCGCCGCGCCGGTGGCGGCGCCGGCAGCAATGGCCGCGTCTCCCGCCTCCACTCCCGCCGCGCATCCCGCTCCCGCTCCTTCCGCGCCACAGGTGGAAGAAGAAAGCGACATCGCCCGTCCGGCGCCCGAAGCCACGCCGCCGCTCCCGCCGACGGTCAAGCCCATAGCGGCGTCCGCCGCCGCGCCCCCGCCGCCAGAGCGTCCCCCGGCGTCCACCGCTCCGGCGGACGCCGCGCCTCGCCGCGAAGCGGTGGCGCAAACGCCGCGCCTGACGCGCGCGCCCGCGCCGCCGGACCTTTCGCTCGAACGCGCTTACGAAGCCCTGCGGACGGGCCGCGACGACGACGCGCGGCGCGCCTACGAACAGGCGCTGCGCGCCGACGGGAAGAGTACCGACGCGCTGCTGGGGCTGGCGACCCTCGCGGCGCGGCAAGGGCAGGCGGACGAGGCGCACGGCTACTATCTGCGCGCGCTCGAAACGGACCCCAGCGACGCCACGGCCCGGGCCGGCGCGCTTGCCACCGGGATCGCCACCGGGAGCCAGGCCGACGCCGGCGACGCCGAAAACCTGCTCGAACAGGCGCTCGCCCGCCAGCCCGACGCGCCGCCGCTGCTCTTCGCGCTGGGCAACCTGTACGCTCGCCAGCAGCGCTGGAACGAGGCCCAGCAGGCGTATTTCCTGGCCTACGCCGGCGAGCCCGGCGACCCGGACATCATTTTCAATCTCGCGGTCAGCCTGGATCATCTGCGCCAGGAGCGGCTGGCCGCCCAGTATTACCGGCTGGCGCTCGACGCCGGCGC
>JAISQQ010000082.1 GCA_031274075.1 Accumulibacter sp. | reverse complement strand
TGAGCGCCGACGCCACGCTGGTCACGGACAATCAGGGCGAATTCCAGCGCGTGCCGGGTCTTGTGCTGGAAAACTGGTTGTCGGATTGAATGCCCGCCGGTTTTACGTCTCCTGGCAGATCACCGACAAGCCGTCGTGCGCGCGGGACACGGAAGGCGGAAGGCTTTTGCATGCGGGCGCGCTTTCCAGCCAGGCATCGAACGTGTGGCCGATGTGCGTCAGCAGGGTTCTTTCGGGACGCAGGGCGGCGATGGTTTGCAGTGCCCGCGTCAGATCGTTGTGGTTGCGGGGCGGCGTTTCCTGCGGCGGAAAAGTGCAGTCCAGAACCAGCAGGTCCAGGCGGTAGAGCTTCAGGTAGGCTTCGCTTTCCGGCGGCAGGCCGATGGTGTCGGTCAGATAGGCCAGCCGGTACGGGCCGGATTCGATGAGATAGCCGAGGCAGGGCCGGGAATGCGTCAGCGGGATGGCGGTGATGTGGCTGGTCTCGCCCAGCGGACGGCGCTCGAAGGCGGCAAAAGGTTTGGAGAAATCCAGCGGGCCGTGGTGTTTGTAGAGGTCGGCGAATCCTTCCGGGTCGTCGGGCCCCGAGACCGGCAGCGTGGGGCCGAGGCCCCAGCGCAGGCGCAACAGCCCTTCGGCGTGGTCGGCGTGGTAGTGGGTCTGGAAAATGCCGTCGAGACTGCCGCCGGGAAAACGTTCGGCTAGGTCGGGAAGGCCGCTGTCGATCAGCCAGCGGCGCGGCGCGCGGTTATTTTCCCGCGGCTCGGCGATTTCCAGCAGAGCCGCGCTGGGGCCGCGGCGATGCGCGGCGTTCTTTCGGGCGCGTTCGCAAACTGGGCAGCCGCAGCCGTGGACCGGCGTCTGCGCCGCGTCGCCCGTGCCGAGAAAGCTCAAACGTAAGCCGGGCATCGTTTCAGGCCGGAGGTTTCACGAAACGGTAGAACGTTTTGGGTCAAGTATCGACATATTTCATGGCCTGGACCTTGGGATAAGCACAGGCGCGTTCCTTTGATCGCTGGAACCCAGGTTCGTTCCTCAAATTCCTGGATTCCGGCTTGCGCCGGAATGACGGGCTGGAAAATTGCGCTTGTCCGCACTGAAACGTAAAACGCTCCAAGTATTGGCACGTTTCATCGTATGAAGCTTGGGTTAGGCATTCCAAAGGACAGAAGACAGTAATATTTGCGGGCGCGAAGCGCCCGGTAACTGGACTGTCCTCTGTCCTCCGAACTGGATTCCGGCTTTCGCCGGAATGACGGGGTGGGAATTGCGCTTGTCCGCATCAAGAACCTGTTTGCGATCTTCTCTGGGAGCGCGGGGCACCAGCCCCGCAACAGCGGCGACAGTGTCATGGCGCTGGTAAAAAGCGGGGCGAGTGCCCCGCGCTCCCCAGGGCCATCGCACGCTCTCCATGAATCGACCGGTGCGCGCGGAAACGGCGGTGATTACTGGGCGCGTTGCGTCCGCAAGAATACTGATACCTGACCTCTGACACCTGATCCCTGACCCGTAGGGCGGGAAAGCGCAGCGCCTCCCGCCGGTCGTTCTCTCCGGCGGCGCAGCCGCCGCTTATCGTATTCGACGGCCCTCGAATCGTGCGGCGCGTTGCGCCGTGAAAAGGACCGGCGGGAGGCGCTGCGCTTTCCCGCCCTACGGGGTGCGCCAATGGTTTGGCGCCAACGCCCAGGCGGGCCGGAGACCACCCGCGCCATGACACTGCCGCCGCTGTTGCGGGGCGGAAGCCCCGCGCTCCCAGAGGGAAAATCGCAAGCAGGTTCTGAAACGTAAAACGCTCCAATTCCGCGGCGATGGCGGCCTTTCACATCGGGCGCTCTTTCATATCAAGCGCCCTTTCTGAAACAGAATCTCCGTCGGCGCGAGAGGGGCCAGGAAACGAGGTTTTCCTGCCTTGCGGGCGAGGGTGATGTCCTGAAAAAGCCGCAGGAAACGCTGGCTCGTCTCCAGGATGTCGCCTTCGTTGCAAAGATAGCGGCAATCCTTCGGCAGGCCTGTCTGGTAGTCCAGGGCGCGTTCTATCCGCTGTTCTATCTGTTCGGCGTTTTCCCGTCCCCGCGCGGCCAGCCTTTTCCTGAGCACGTCGACGGACGCGGTCAGGCAGAGCGGTTCGAGCCAGCCGGCGTATTTTTTCCTGGCTTGCGGCAAATGCTGGCGCGAGCCGTTGATGATGACCGAAAACCCCTTTTGCATCCACAACTCGGCTTCAATGCCGATGGCGTAGGAATGCCCGTGCGAGCGCCAGTCGAGCGCGAACAGGCCACGCTGGCGGCGTATCTTGAATTCCTTTTCACTCAGGGGAATATGCTGTTCGCTGTCCTGCCAGTCCAGGGGACGGGTGATGTAGCGATGGGCCGTCAGCAGGTTTTCGGTTTCGGTGACGTGGATTTGCCGCAGGGCGGCCAGGAGGCTGTCCTTGCCCGCGCCCGAAGGCCCCATGAGGTAGATCAGCAGGCCGCCGTTCATCAGAACACCCGTTCCCCTTGCCGCCAGACCTGCCGGATGAGCGGGTGGCCGCGATGCAGGCGCACCTGGATCAGGTCGGCGCGCAGGCCGAGCTTGATTTCGCCCCGGTCGGAGAGGCCGACGGTCTGCGCGGGAACCTGGCTGACGGCATTGACGGCTTTGGGCAGCGAATAGCCTTCCATCCCGGCGAGGGCGAGGGCGGCTTCGAGCAGGCTGGAAGGGTAGTAATCGCTGGAGAGCATATCGAGTACCCCGGCCCGGGCCAGCGCGCTGGCGGAGACGTTGCCCGAATGCGAGCCGCCGCGCACGATGTTCGGCGCGCCCATCATCACCTTGAGTCCTTTCCGGTGCGAGACGCTGGCCGCTTCCTGGGTGGTCGGGAATTCGGCGATCGCCGTGCCCAGGGCGGCGGATTCTTCGACATGCGCCCGCGTGGCGTCGTCGTGGCTGGCCAGCGGCAGCCCGCGTTCGGCGCAGCGCGCGGCGATGGCCCGGCGCTGGCGCCGGCTGTGCAGGCAGGCGTTTTCGAGTTGACGCCGCATCGCTGCTTCCATTTCCGCGTCGTTCAGCGAATATTTTCCTTTGTAGTAGATGCGGTATTGCTCGAGATCGGCGTACTGGCGCTGGCCGGGGGAGTGATCCATGATCGAGACCAGCGACAGGCGCGGATGGACGGAGAGGCGTTCAAAGACTTCCAGCGTTTCCGGGTGCACCACCTCGCAGCGCAGATGCAGGCGATGATCCGCGCGCAGCAGCCGGTTCTCCTCCGCGTGCCGCAGGGCTTCGAGCATCGGGGAGAGCTGGACGAGCCGGGGCCGGGTTTCGCGCGGGTCGATGTCGCCGATGGACACCGCGTCGAAGACGGTGGTGATGCCGGACGAGACGAGCTGCGCGTCGTGGGTGATGGCGGCGGAAAGCGA
>JAISQQ010000068.1 GCA_031274075.1 Accumulibacter sp. | reverse complement strand
ACAGTCAATCTCCGATGAGGAATTTACGGGGATAAACATTGTGAAAAACAAGAGCTTAGGCGATTGGAATTATACTATTTCCCCAAAATAGAATAATATATTATTTTTTAACAAATCCTAAGCTCCCTTCCGGGCGCACCGAGATGCGCCTATCGGGGGCGCTTCCCGGTGAATCCCACCCGGAAGGGAGGTGGTTCTCAATGAAGCCAACCCCGTTCAAAAGTCGTTGGCAACGAGCCGTTAGACTGGCCCTATGGATCATGATAGTGGTCTTGCTGTCGTACAGCAAGCGTTGCTGGTAGTGGTGTCACCCGCCCTGCGCCAACGAGTGGGGCGGCTTCCGACAGGGATATGTCGGGATAGGTCGGGATAGCCACAGCCATGACGCTGCCGCGTTTCTCTCGTGACCATCAGGGCCGTCGCCTGCGCAAATGTCGTAAACAATCGCCAAGAATCTTTTATGTTCAAGTCTTTGTGTGGCGGCAAAAGGCTTTTCACCGCGAGCCTTTCACCGCGCATGAGGAAATGAACCCGATCGCTGGGCCTCCGGAACCTGGGAGCGCGGGGCACCAGCCCCGCTTTTGGCCAGCGCCATGATACCGCCGCTGTTGCGGGGCTGGTGCCCCGCGCTCCCAGAGGTGGCTCGGAGAGAGGCTTTCAGAATGGGGTTGTGCAGGATACCTGCGATCCCAGAGAGAAGATCGCAGATAGGTTCTGAAAGCCCTGTGCGGCCAACGCCGGATCAGGCTGGATCGTAATAATGGATTTCGAGCATCAGGCAGCCGTTATTGGACTTGAACGGGCCATGCCAGGCTCCCGGCGGGCGCACGGCGTAGGTGTAGGCGGAGAACGGCGTGCCGCCCTCGCCGTTTTCGTCGTTTCCCACGGTCAAGTCGCCCGAGACCAGGAATACTTCTTCCCAGAAATCATGCAAGACGGGTTTTCGGGTGTGCAGCCCCGGCGGAAATTTCAGCAGGCGCGTGCAACTGCCCTGTTTCATGACGGTGTCGAGCGAGCCCGAGAGGATTTTCTCCAGCGCACCCGAGTCCGGGTCATAGCCCTCGGGCGGCTGCCAGCCGCTATTCATGTCCAGCGCGTGAAATTCGTCGTGTTTCTTGGTCACTGCCATGATGACCCTCCCTGTGTGTTTTTGGTCAAAAGCTCATCGGATCGGCGCGGAATGCAGGATGGTTTGAAACTTCCATGCGGACTCGCGCCGTCCTCGCTCGGCCCGAGTGCTTCGCTTTCTTCTCGATGCCGCCGCGCGATGGCCCGGATCGGACGGGAATCGATACGCCTCCCATGCGGTCGGGAAGTCTCGCGCGCCGCCGGCGAGAAGAAGCTTTCTTCAGTGCTCTTCGATCACTCGTATATCATAAACGAGATCGATGCGGCGTCCCATGGCTTCGTCGATGAGCGCGCAACTGAAGCGCTCGCCGAATTTGAAGCCTTGTTTGAGAGGCACGGTTCCCGTGTAGACGACGCAGTCTTCCAGGTCCGGGATTTCGCGCTGTACCTTGGCCAGGATGGTTTCGAGCGGCAGGAGGTCGGCCGTCGCGCCGGCCTGGTAGTCGAGCGCTTCACCCTTGACGGTCTGGCTGGCAACGAGGCGAATGGATGCGAAATGGGCGGCGATTTCCTCGTAGTCCCAGACTTCGCGCGCTATCGGCTTGGCGCACAACTGCTTGGATTTGTGGATGCTGACCGCTTCCAGCGCCCGATCGGTATGATCGCTGCCCAGGCCGATGTAGGTCTTGCCGGCGTGCTTCAGCACCAGGTATTCGACTTCTCCGCTGGACGCGCCGGCAACGACCTCTGTCGCCGGCGCCTGGGTGAGCAGGGCGGGGGAGCATTCGTAAACGACAGGCACCTCCTTGGGGCATTTGATCCCCTCGGCCTCGAGTTCGCGGATGTGCTCCATCGTCTTTTCCACGTCGCGGCCGGCGAAGCCGACGACGATCAGGCGCTTGACCTCGAAGGACAGGCGCTTGCGCCCTTCTCTAGTGACGACGCTCCATTCCATGAGGGGTTTCTCCTTTCAAGGTTTGCAAGGGTGGGGGCGGGGGCAGTGGGGATATTCGCGGCCGCGAAATACCTCGATGTCGACGCGCGGCGGGCGGCGCGCGGCGATGATCCCTTCCCCGGAGAAAAGGAAAAGGCCCGCGGAAAAGGTGGTAAAGGCCCGCTCGTTCATGAGAACGCCCGCGGCAGCCACAAGGCCAGGTCGGGGAAAAACGCCAGCAGGGCCAGCATCAGGAAAAGCATCACCACGAAGGGCAGCGCGCCGATGATCAGCGAATTCATCGAGCCGGATTTGCGCAGGCTCTGGACCACGAAGAGATTCAGCCCGACGGGCGGCGTGATCAGCACCGTCTCGATCAGGATGATGACGACGATGCCGAACCAGATCGGATCGTAGCCCAGGCTGAACATCAGCGGCGCGATGACGGGAATGGTGACGATCATCATCGACAGCGTTTCCATGAAAGTACCGAGGAGCACGTAGAAAACGATGACGACGACCAGCATCCAGCCCGGAGAAAGTCCCAAGTTCTTGATCGCTTCGGTCAGGGCCGTGGTCAGGCCGATGGCCGCCATGACGAAATTGAGGAAGGCCGCGGCGACGACGATCAGCATGATCAGCACCGAGGAACGCATCGTTCCTTCCAGCGCCTCGCGCAACATCGGCAGGGTCAGCCGGCGGAAGCACGCGGCGAGGATCAGCGCGCCGAATACGCCCAGCGCGGCAGCTTCGGTCGGCGTCGCCAGGCCCAGGTAGATCGATCCCACGACCATCAGGAAAATGCCGACCGGCGGCAGCAGGTGGCGCAGGCTGCGCAGGCGCTCGTTCCAGTTTCCCACGATGCGCTGCCCGCCATAGAGAGGCTTGACCAGGCAGATGATCACCACGGCCAGCATGAACATGGCGGCGAGGGCGAAACCGGGAATGATGCCGGCGAGATAGAGTTTCGGCACCGAGGCGTTGGTGAGCACGCCGTAGATCACCAGGTTGATCGACGGGGGTATCAGGATGCCCAGCGAGCCGCCCGCCGCGATGCTGCCGAGAAACAGCGACTCGTTGTAGCCGAAGCGCTTGATCTGCGGAATGGCGACCGTCCCGACCGTGGCCGCCGTGGCCACGCTGGAACCGGAAGTGGCGGCGAACAGCGTCGACGCGCCGATGTTGGCGTGCATCAGGCCGCCAGGCAGCCAGGAGAGCCACAGGCTCATCGCGCCGTACATGCTTTCGGCGAATCCGGCGCGCAGCAGCACCTCGCCCAGCAGGATGAACAGCGGGATGGCGACCAGCAGGAATTCGGTGCTCGTGCCCCACGCCACGTCGCCCATGCCCCGGGTCAAGGGCAGCATCGAATAGAGCGGGTCGAGGATCAGCGCTGTCACGCCCAGGGCGGCGGCGATGGGGATGCTCAAGCCGATCAGCACCACCACTACGATCAAAGTGGTGGCGATCATGATTTTTCGCTTTCGACGATTCTCGCCCCGGACTCGGCTTCGTCCGACGCTTCTTCCTCGACCGTGCGCACGCCGCACAGATCCTTGATCGCGGCGATGTCCCCGGTGACCAGGGCGACGGAAGCGCGCACCAGCATCAGCGCCAGCACCAGGCACATCCAGCCGAAGCCGACGACCCACAGTCCCTGCGGGATCCACATTGGCACCCCCAGCAGGGAATTGGAAGCGGCGTTCATTTCCCACGACATTCCCGCGACCTGCGCCGCGTAATAGGTCAGGTGGGCCAGGAAGACCCCCATCGCCACCAGCGACAGCCAGTCGAGAAACGCGGTGAAGCGTAGCGGAAAGCGAAGGTAGAGCGCGTCGACGCGCACGTTGCCGCGCTGCAGCAGGACATAGGCCATCGCCCAGGAGATGCTGATGGCGAAGGCATAGCCGGACAATTCGTCGGCGCCGCCGGTGTTGAAGCCCAGGAACTTGCGCGCGAATATGTCGAAACAGATGAGCAGCACGCTCGCCACCGTGAGCGCCCCGCCGACCCAGGCTCCTCCGAGCGACAAGGCATGGGCGAGGCGCAGCAGCCGGACGAACAGGGAAGAAGATGAGCCCATATCACGATCACCGCCTTGGGTATGATGGTATCTATGTAGAAGACAGCGCCGGCGCGTCGTCCGCGCCGGCGGATCGTTTTTTGTCTTTTACTTCTTCGCGGTCACGCCGAGCCGCTTGCCGATGGTCTTGTTGAAATCATCGACGCACTGGGCGGAACAGCGGGCCGCCCATTTCGGTAGCACGATTTCCTGCATGGTCTTCTTCAGGAAGTCGAGGTCCGCCTGCGTCGGCTTGACCAGGACCATCTTGCCTTTTTCCGGATAGGGGCAGCTCGCCGCGCCGCTGTTGCAGTCATAACCTTCCTGCGTCTGCTTGTCCGCCGCGTCCCACATCTTGGCGTACATCTGGCGCAGATTGTCGAGCAGGAGCTTTTGCACCCTGGGATCGAGCTTCTCGAAAGCCTTCTTGTTGGCGCCGTGGAGCTGCGCGTTCCAGTTGACCGGCAGCGTGTATAAGTGCGTCGACACCTCGTACCATTTGGCCGTAAAGCCGGAATGCGAGCCGGTGATGGCGCAATCGATCACCCGGTTCTGCATGGCCGGCACGACCTCGCCGAAAGGCATCGTCACGCTGGTGCCGCCCAGCGCCTCGACGAATTCCGCCTGGGAACGGCCGCTGGTGCGCACCTTTTTCCCCTTCATGTCGTCCGCGCCCCGGATTTCCGCGTTGCAGAAAATGACCTGCGCCGGATAGGGCGAGATGCCGAGAATCTTGACGTTGGTCCCGGCGTCGAAATGCTTTTGATAGACCGGCTCGAAGATTTCGGCCACCGCGCGCGCCGAATCCGCGTCGGGAGTCAAGCCCGCCAGATCGATCGCCTCGTAGATCGGGTTGTCGCCGGCGAAATACGACATCGTCGCCGTACCGAACTCGATCACGCCCTGCGAGATCAGGCGCAGGATTTCCGGCCCCTTGAGGCCCATTTCACTGAATCCCTTGATCTCCGCGGTGACCTGTCCGTCGGAGAGGACGGGCAGCACGTCCGTCCAGAAGGGCCTTTCATAGTCCATGTAGGGCGCCAGGTTGGCCAGGCCGCCGACGACTTTCAGGTGCGTTTTCGGCAGGGGCTGGGCCTCGGCCACCCCCGCCGCGGTACAGAACAGGCCGGCCATCAAAATACCAAGAACATAGCTTTTTTTCACGACGAAGTCCTCTCTTGAAGATTGACGAAATACCAACAGGATAGGCATCATGCCGCCTGGCGATTGACGATTGGCCGCGGAAAAACCGTGACGCTCCGCGAACCGGACATCGAACCCCGCTGCCCGAAGCTCGCCGCCGATGCTGACATGACTATGAAATTTCACAGTCAGTTTATAGGCGGTCGACGAATGAAGTCAAGCCGGTTCGGAACGGCCGCTCCGGAAGCGGCGGCTGGACCGGGGTTCCGCGCCTGCCGCCGCGCCGAGTCCCTTTGATGCCGCCTGGATGTTGTACCATGCGCCTGTCCGGTGAGTTTTGCGGTGAGTTTAGCGCCGGGTTCCGTTGACGCGCCTCGTTCGACCCGTCCCGCCTTGACCCGCGTCTCGCTCGATCTTGGCGTCGATGCCGCGAGGCTCGTCCGTCATCGCGAGCCGCCTGCCGCCGCGGCGATTCCGGCCGTCCGTGTGTTGACTTGAAATCTTGAATCACAGTGAAAAAGATAGCGAAAAGAAAGACTCCGTCGAAGTGGGGAATCCACAATCTTTCCCAGAACGAGATTGCCTACGACAGCGTCAAGGAAAAGATAGTCGCCCTGGCCTACAAGCCGGGGCTGTACCTGAATATCGCGGAGATGATGAACGAACTGTCGCTGGGCAGGACGCCGATCAATCACGCCTTGCATCGCCTGTCGCGGGAGGGCCTGCTCCAGATCATCCCGCGCAAGGGCGTGGTGGTCGCGCCGCTGTCGATCGACGAAGCGCTGGAGTTGATCGACGTGCGCATCGTCAACGAAAAACTGTGCGCCCATCTCGCCGCGGAAAAAATCACCGCGGCCGAGCTCGAACAACTGGCCGGATTGCTGGAGCAGCAGGACGCGGCCATCGCGGCCAACGAGGTCGAACTCGCCGCGAGCTTCGATCTTGGTTTCCACGAAGAAATCGCCAAGGCGTCGAGGAATCAGGTGCTGATAGAGATTCTCAGGGTCATCCATGCGCGCGCGCAAAGGTTCTGGGTGATCTCGTTCAGGACGGAAGGGCATCTCAAGGAGATTCAGTCCGAGCATCGCCTGATCCTGGACGCCCTGGGCAGGGCGGATCCGGAGGCCACCGCCGCCGCCATGGAAGCGCACGCGCTGTCGTTCAAATGCTCGCTGCTGCGGACGTATTGAGCGCGCCGACGCGCCTTTCCGGCGCGGAGCGCCGCTGGTCTTGAAGCGCGGCCCTTTCTCTTCGGGCCGGAAAAAACGAACCGGATTCGACGAAGGATTCCCGCCGGCGCGGGAATGACGGAGCGGACAGGGTTTCGCAAGGCTTTGTTCGCCTTTCTCCGCTCACCTAGTCCTAGTCCTCGTCCTCGCCCTCGACTTCGCACCGCGCCCGTCGCCGGGATCGTTTTCCGGCGCGGGCACAACAATGGGGCACAACAAAGGGGATTTCGGCCCGCCAGCGCGCCAATATGGGGCGGCGAGGGCCGTTTTTCCGCGGAAAACGCCCTGCCGTATCACCTCTGATCAATAAAGGCAAACCCCCGGCTATGCCAGGGGACTCCCAAGGTTTGAGCTTTGCGGCCGTCAAAAGATGTTTGAAACAGAGTATGAGTCAGCGGTAGCGGAGTCGAGAGGTGATTCCGAGCGTTTCAGTGCCGATAGCGGCTATTTCTACTCCGTCATTCCGGCGCAAGCCGGAATCCAGAAGTTTGCGGCGCAAGCCGGAATCCAGGAAGTTTGACGAACGAACCGGATCCCGGCAAGCAAAGGGACGACGCCTCTGTGCTGATATCAACGCTTGTGCCGAGAAGCGGCCCACGGTTTTGAAGGCGTCTTTGAGGCGTTAACAAATCAAATCAAGTCCCCGGTTTTTCCGGGGGTATTTGACTGGAATCTTGCGATGGCACTTTTTTTGCTTACCGCTATCGCGTTTTTTCGCCCGTCCGGAACAGGCGGGAGTCGGGGAGCGTGCGCCGGAGCGTCCAAGCGCCGGAAGCCGTTCCGCGAAAAAATACCGGACGGAATTCATGTTCGCGGTACGCGGCAAAAGGAGGATGTGATGAAGATCATGGCCAGAAGTGCACAGTCCCTGGAAGGAGGCAGACAATGAATGTAATTTCCGCGTCAATCGTGGTGATGATTGCGCTGATCATCTTTTTCATCCTCGCGGGCATGTGGTTCCAGAAAATGGCTTCCACCTCGGACGGCTTCCTGCTGGCGGGGCGCGGCGCTCCGTTCTGGCTCATGGGCAGCGCCTATCTCGGCGGCTATGTCGGCGGCGCCAGCGTGTCCGGCTACGTCAGCCTGGGATTCAGCAGCGGCATCGCGGGCATGTGGGCGTCCTTGTTCGTCATGTCCGGCTGCGCCGCGTTCACCGCGATTTTCGCCCGCCGGGCCAACTACTTCGGGCGCAAGCACCACGCGGTCACCATCGCGGATTTCGTCTGCGCCCGCTTCGGCGAAAAACTGCGCGTACCCATCGCGCTGTGCGCCATCATGCGCCCGACCTTCCTCACCGGGATGCAGTTCCTGGCGATCGCGGTGGTGGCGAAAATCGTTTTCGGCCTGGATCTGAAAACCGGCGTCGTGCTGTCCGCGATCGTCATCCTGTTGTACCTGATCACCGCCGGGCAGTATTCGGCCCTGATCACGCAATGGTTCCAGTCTCTCCTGCAATCGCTGGGCATCGTCATTTTCGCCATCGCCGCGTACAGGATGTACGGCGACCCCAGTTCGGTGACTCACGCCATGTACGAACTCCTGGACGCGAGCAAGATGGATTTCTGGAGCGTGAACGTCTCTTTGTTCACCGTATGGCTGATTACCTTTGGCATTTTCTATCTGGTGGACCCGTGGATCTACATGTGGGCGTACATCGGCAAGACCCCGCGCGTCAGTTCCAACGCCATGCTGGCGGTCTTGGGCGGCTCCTACTACAACGTGCTTCCCTTCCTCTCCGGCATGTGCCTCGCGCTCGGCGTGGTGATGGGCAAGCTCGCCGTGCCCCAGGGGCTGTCGGGCGACGCGCTCTACGCCTGGTTCACCATCGAGTTCATGTCGCCGGTGCTCGCGGTGCTCGTTCTCGTCGGGCTGCTGATGACCATCGTGTCCTGCGGATCGTCCTTCGCCATGAACGGCGTCACCATCTTCACCAAGGACATCTACCAGGGCATCATCAACAAGAACGCCACGGACAAAGAGGTGCTGTTCGCCAGCCGCGTATCGCTGGTGCTCGTCACCCTGATCGGCATCGCCAGCGCCCTGTGGCTGCCCATCCTCGTGCCGCTGTGGTCGCTGGCCCAGGCGATCGGCATTTCCGGGCTGCTCGCGACCACCATGTGCGCCTGGTTCTGGAAGCGTTCGACGACTGCCGGCGCCTACGCTTCCACGGTATGCGGCGGGATCGCGGCCTTCGGCTGGGCCTGCTACGCCTGGCACGTCACCGGCAGTCCCGGCGGCCTCGTGACCGTGGCGGAAATACCCCTGCACGCCGCTCACGTCGGGCTGTTCGTCTCGATTCCGCTGATGTTCATCGTCAGCCTCGCCACCGCGCCGGAATATGACAAGGCCGAAGTCACGAACTACAGTACGCTCGGCCGTGAAATGATGGCCGACACCACGGTCGAGGACAAGCAGACCCGTCCCGGCTTCTTCGGCTGGCTCGGCGCTGAGACCGGGAACTGGAAGCTGTTCTGGGTCGTCACCTTCGTCGTTTTCGCACTCCATTACCTGCTGGCGTTCCTGTTCCACATCGAGTTCTTCGGCCTGTGCATGGTCTGGCTGTCCTTCATCGTCGGCGTGCTGATGCTCGCGATGCTGGGCTTCCTCGGCACCAGGGACGTCCTCGGTCTGGTCAAGGCCACCCACCAGTTTGGCAAGGCGAACGGGAAACAGGCGCAATAGGCGCAATAGGTAACATTTCCGGCGGACGGACGCGGCGCGTCCGTCCGCGCGAAGGCGGCAACGCCATGCTCGCGGATCCTTGGCCGCGCCGCTTCCGGAAGCCGCCGCGCCGAATAAAACAAAAGGAGTCGTCATCATGGACGCAGCAGCGGTCAAGCGATTCATCGTCGATTGGATAGAAGACAACAAGGCCGAATTCGACGCCTGCTCCCAATTCCTGTTCGACAATCCGGAATTGGGAATGCAGGAGTTTGAGGCGGCGAGGCTTTTCGGGCAAATCGCGGAAAAGCACGGATTCAAGGTGGACAGGGGCGTCGCCGGCATGCCGACGGCGTTCGTCGCCGTCTATGGCTCCGGTTCGCCGGTGCTCGGCTTCAACGCGGAATACGACGGCCTGCCCGGCCTGTCGCAGAAGGTCGCGGAGCACAAGGACCCGGTGATCGAAGGCGCTCCCGGCCACGGCTGCGGGCATTGCCTGCTGGGCGTCGGCGGCATGCAGGCGGCGATCGCGCTGCGCTACGCGATGGAAAGATTCGGTCTCGACGGCACAGTCAGGATATTCGGCACGCCGGCGGAAGAAATCTGCATCGGCAAGCCCTTCATGGCCCGGGCCGGACTGTTCGACGGCGTGGACGCCTTTCTCGACTGGCATCCCTGGTTCAACAAATCGTTCGTGCACCGGGGCACCAACGCCTATTTCAGCAAGTACTATCATTTCAAGGGCAGGACCAGCCACGGCAACGCGCCCTGGAACGGCCGCAGCGCGCTCGACGCGGGCATGCTCATGGGGCACGCGGTGGAGCTTCTGCGCGAACACATCGTGCCCGGCCCGGAAGCGGCCGCCAACACCATCAACTATACGTTTTCCAGCGTCGGCCCGGAATTTCCGAGCGTGGTGCCGGACCGCTCCTCGCTGTGGTTCGTGGGACGTTTCACGAGCACCGAAATCATGTCCGACGTCGTGGAACGCATCGACAACTGCGCCAAGGGCGCGGCCCTCGCCACCGGCACGGCCGTGGACATGGAACTCGTCACCGCGGTGCACGAAAACCTGCCCAACAAGACGCTTGCGCGGGTGGTGCATGACAATTTCCTCGCGCTCGGCCCCCTGTCCCTGACGGACGAGGAACAGGCTTTCGCCAGGAAATTGCAGGAAAACGCCGGCAACGATCCCGTGGGCATCGTCCAGGACCATCTGCCGCCCTCGGAATTCGACGCCCCGATGACGGACGTTTCCGAATACTCGTGGTTCGCGCCTCTGGCCACGATGTGGACGGCGGTTTTTCCCGGGCCGGTTCTGCACCACTGGGTCATTACCGCGGCGGCGGGCAGCGGCATCGGCAAAAAGGCGTTTAGCTACGCGGCGAAATTCCTGGCCAACTCGGCGCTCGACCTGATCGTCCGGCCCGAGCTGCTGGCGGAGGCCAGGAACGAACACCGGGAGCGCCTGAACGGCCGTGTGTTCAAGAGCCTTCTGCCCGGCGATCTGATGCCGCCGCTGGACGCCAACAAGGCGACGATGGAGAAATACAGGAGGAAAGCCTGAACCCGTTTCCCCGCCGCCGCGGCGTCACGGCAAGACGAGCCGCCGGGCGGCGATTCCGCGCCGGGGGCGCAAGAGCCTTACGCCCTGGACAGTTCCAGCACCGCGCGGTAGAGCACCTCCGCCCCGGCCGCCGCCTGTTCCCTGGTGATGCTTTCCCTGGGATTGTGGCTGATGCCGTCCTTGCAGGGCACGAAGATCATGCCCACGTCGCAGACGCGGTTCACGTATACGCAGTCGTGTCCCGCGCCGCTCGCGATGTCGCAGTGGGTATAGCCCGCTGCCGCGGCGGCTTTGCGCACCGCCGCGACGCACGCCGGCGCGAACTTCTGGGCGGGCGTCGCGCCGAATTCCTCGCGTTTGACGGCGAAGCCCCTGGCGCGCTCCGCCGCGCAGGCGTCCTCGAAGCGGGCGAGCATCGCCTGCAGCGTCGCGTCGTCGGGGTGCCGCATGTCCAGGGTGAAACGGACCGTATGCGGGATGGTGTTGTAGGTCGATGGAATGGTGACGATCGAGCCGACGGTGGCGCAGGCGTCCGGAACCGCGTTGGCGACGTTGTGCGCGATCCCCACCAGCCGCGCCATCGCGCCCATGGCGTCGAGACGGTAGGGCATGGGGGTGGTGCCCGCGTGGGACGATTTGCCGTTGATGGTCACATGGCTCCAGCTCATGCCATGCGAGCCGGTGACGACGCCGATTTCCACTCCCCTGGATTCCAGCACCGGACCCTGCTCGATATGCAGTTCGAGCAGCGCGTGGAAGCTGCGCGCGCCGATTTCCTCGCTTCCCTTGTAGCCGGAAGCGTCCGCCGCCTCGCCGAGGGTCATTCCGCGGGCATCGGTGGCGCGGAGCATGTCCTCATAGCTGAAAATGCCGCTGTAGATGCCGCTGGCCAGCATGGACGGAACGAAGCGGCTGCCTTCCTCGTTGGTCCAGTCGATGAGCACGAGGGGGCGGTCCGTCACCACCTGCTTGTCGTTCAGCGCGCGCATGACTTCGAGGCCGCCCAGGACGCCGAGGATACCGTCATATTTCCCGCCGGTCGGCTGCGTGTCCAGATGGCTGCCGAACGCCAGTGGAGCGAGCGAATCGTCGCGGCCGGGGCGCGTCGCGTAAATAGTGCATATCTTGTCGTAAGCCACCTCCAGGCCGGCTTCGCGGCACCAGGCGACGAAGCAGTCGCGCCCGGCCTTGTCCTCGGCGGTCAGCGCCTCCCGGCAGACCCCGCCGTCGGGAGTGCCGCCGATCCTGGCGTGCGTTTCCAGCGTCTCCCACAGCCTGTCCTTGTCGATGTACATGTGCGTTCCCGTCCTTGTAATAGAATCCGTCATAACGATCATTTTACGGCGCCTGGGGAAACGCGCGGCGGCAGGCGCCGGTTTTTCATGTCGCTTTTCATGTCGCGCGGGAATGGATCGCCACGCCGTTTTTCATCGGGCCGTCCACTCTGGCGCGGAACACCGTTCCTGGCGCGGATCGCCGCGTTCGCCGCCAAGCTTTTTTTCATCGTATCCCGTGGGAATTGAATTCCCACGGCATCCTATCCGGAGGAAGTGATGGCCAGCAACAGTGAGTTGTGGAAACGCAAGGAAGCGGCCGTGCCGAGAGGCGTCGGCGTGATGTGCCGGTTTTTTGCGGACAAGGCGAAAAACGCCGAAGTGTGGGATGTCGAAGGCCGGCGCTATATCGATTTCGCCGGCGGCATCGGCGTGCTCAACTCCGGCCACCTGAATCCCCTGGTCCAGGCCGCCGTCGAGGCGCAACTGAAAAAGTTCACCCACACCTGCTTCTCGATCATTCCGCACGAACTGTATGTGCGCGCCGCCGAGCGCATCAACAGGCTCGCTCCCGGCCCCTCGCCCAAGAAGACGGCGTTTTTCTCCACCGGCGCGGAGGCCGTCGAAAACGCCGTCAAGGTCGCCCGCTACCACACCGGGCGTCCGGGCATCGTGGCCTTTGCCGCCGGTTTCCACGGGCGCACCAACCTGACGATGGCGCTTACCGGCAAGGTCGCTCCGTACAAATTCGGTTTCGGCCCCTTTCCCGGCGATGTATACCACGTGCCATATCCCAACGAACTGCACGGCGTGAGCGTGCAGAATTCCCTGGACGCCCTGGATTCCCTGTTCAAGACGGCCATCGAACCCGGCCGCGTGGGCGCGGTCATCATTGAAATCGTACAGGGCGAAGGCGGCTTCAACGTCGCTCCCAGGGAATTTGTACACGCCCTGCGCAAAATCTGCGACGAGCACGGCATCGTGTACGTGCACGACGAGGTGCAGAGCGGTTTTGCCCGTACCGGCAAGGTGTTCGCCACGGAATATTATGACGTCGAGCCGGACATCATCACCATCGCCAAGTCGATGGCCAACGGCTATCCCATGTCCGGCGTCGTCGGCAAGGCGTCCATCATGGATTCGCCCAAGGCCGGCGGCCTCGGCGGAACCTATGCCGGCAGCCCGGTGGGTCTCGCGGCGGTCAACGCGGTGCTCGACATCATGGAAGAAGGCGGCATCCTCGAACGCTCCGTCGCGCTCGGCGACAGATTCAGGGCGCGCATGGAAGCGCTGAGGAAAACAGTGCCCCATATCGCCCAGGTGCGCGGCCTCGGCTCGATGGTCGCCGTGGAGTTCATGAAGCCCGGCACCCGGGAAGCCGCGGCCGAATACACCCAAAAAGCGCAGGAAATCGCCCTCTCCAAAGGCCTCCTGATCCTCACCTGCGGAACCGGCTACAACGTCATCCGCAATCTCTATCCGATCACCATCGAAGACGCGGTATTCGATGAAGCCCTGGAGATTCTCGAAGCCGCGCTGAAAGAAGCGATGTAGCCTCCCG
>JAISQQ010000368.1 GCA_031274075.1 Accumulibacter sp. | reverse complement strand
CCGGTCAACCAGCAGATAATGACCTCGGCGATGATCGAAAAGATCGCCGAGGAACTGATGACGCCCGAGCAGGCCAGGATATTCGAGACGACGATGGAAATGAATCTTTCCGTCGGCGTGCCGAAAATCGGCAATTACCGCATCAACCTGTTCCGCCAGCGTGCGTCGATCTCGATCGTCGTGCGTTTCATCCTCGGCAACATTCCGGCGCTCGACACCCTGAATCTGCCGCCCATCCTGGGCGAACTGGTGATGGAGAAACGCGGACTGATCCTGATCGTCGGCGCCACCGGTTCCGGCAAATCGACGACCATCGCCTCGATGCTCGACTACCGCAACGCCAACCGCAGCGGACACATCCTGACCATCGAGGATCCGATCGAATTCCTGTTCAAGCACAAGAAATCGATCGTCAACCAGCGCGAGCTCGGCATGGACACCCTGGGCTGGGAACAGGCGCTCAAGAACGCCATGCGCCAGGCGCCCGACTGCATCCTGATCGGCGAGATCCGCGACCGGAACACCATGCAGGCGGCCATTTCCTACGCGCAGACCGGGCACCTGTGCCTGGCCACGCTGCACGCCAACAACAGCTACCACGCGCTCAACCGCATCATCAATTTCTTCCCGCTGGAGAACCGGACGGCACTCTACCTCGACCTGTCGGCCAGCATGAAGGCCATCGTTTCGCAGCGCCTCGTGGCGCGGGTCGACGGACAGCGGATGCCGGCCATGGAAGTGCTGCTCAATACCCGCCACATCCAGGAACTGATCGAACGCGGCGAGGTACTGTCGATCAAGGAAGCCATGGAACAAAGCCTGGCGCCGGGATCGCAGACCTTCGAGCAGGATCTTTTCCGCCTTTACCGCGCCGGGACCATTACGCTCGACGAGGCTCTGGTCAACGCCGATTCGCCAACCAACCTCTCGTGGCTGATCAACAATTCCGGGATCGACCTGGGAAAGAAAGACGATCTGAAAATCGATCCCGCCCTGGAATTCGCCGAAACCGACGACGCCGGCACTTCCTTCAAGGAATTCAGCCTGAACTTCGGCCTCGGGCAGGATAACCATGTCAACTGACGCGCCGGCGGAGCCGACGCTCGCGCTCGCCGAACGGCTGATCGCCCTCCCTTCGGTGACGCCGGACGAGGGCGGCTGCCTGGCCGTCGCCGGGGAACGCCTGCGGCGCGTCGGCTTCGCCGTCGAGCGCCTCGACCGGGGACAGGCCGCCAACCTGTGGGCGCGGCGCGGCGACCGCCCGCCGCTGTTCTGCTTCGCCGGCCATGTGGACGTCGTCCCGCCCGGGCCGGACGAACGCTGGACGAGTCCGCCGTTCGCGCCGGCGCGCCGGGACGGCTGCCTTTTCGGGCGCGGCGCGGCGGACATGAAAAGCTCGATCGCCGCCTTCATCACGGCGATCGAAGCCTTTGTCGCCGGGCATCCCGGCCACTCCGGCTCGATCGCCGTGCTGCTCACCTCCGACGAGGAAGGCGATGCCGTCGACGGCACGGCGGCGGTGGTCGAAACGCTGCGCCGGCGCGGCGAAACCCTGGATTTCTGCCTGATCGGCGAACCGACCTGCGTCTCCCGCCTGGGCGACACGGTCAAGAACGGGCGGCGCGGCTCGCTCTCCGGCGCGCTCACCGTCAAGGGCGTCCAAGGGCACATCGCCTATCCCCATCTGGCGAAGAACCCGATCCACCTGGCCGCCCCGGCCATCGCCGAACTGGCGGCCAGCGCGTGGGACGCCGGCAACGAACACTTCCCGCCGACCACTTGGCAGATATCCAACATCCACGCCGGAACCGGCGCCACCAATGTGATTCCCGGCCAGCTCGATATCCTGTTCAACTTCCGTTTCTCGACCGCGAGCACGCCCGAAGGACTCAAGTCACGGTTCCACGCCGTCCTCGACCGCCACGGACTGGACTACGAACTGGCCTGGACCCTCAGCGCAAAGCCTTTCCTGACCCCTGGCGGCGAATTGCTCGAAGCCGCCCGCCGGGCCATCCGCGACGAACTCGGCGTCGAAACCGAGCCATCGACCAGCGGCGGCACCTCCGACGGCCGCTTCATCGCGGAAATCTGCCCGCAGGTGATCGAGTTCGGACCGGTCAACGCCAGCATCCACAAGATCGACGAACACGTCGAGATCGCCGCGCTCGCGCCGCTGTCGACGATCTACCGGCGCATCCTCCAACAGCTTCTTTCCTGACGCTCTTTTGCCAAGTAACGCCAAGTGACGACCGACGACCTCTACGCCCAAGCCCAGGCAGAACTCTCCACGCTGCGCGACCTGATGCGCTTTTCCGTCAGCCGCTTCAACGAAGCCGGCGTATTTTTCGGCCACGGGACGGACAACGCCCGCGACGAAGCCGCCTACCTGCTGCTGCACAGCCTGCGCCTGCCGCCCGATCAGCTCGATCCCTACCTGGAAGCGCGCCTCACCGCCGGCGAGCGCGCCACCGCGCTGGCGCTGGTCCGGCGGCGCGTCGCCGAACGCCTGCCGGCCGCCTACCTGACCCGCGAAGCCTGGCTCGGCGAATACCGTTTCTACGTCGACGAGCGCGTGATCGTGCCCCGCTCGCACATCGCCGAACTGCTGTGCGAGCAACTGAGCCCGTGGATCAACGACCCGTGGGCCGTCGCGCGGGTGCTCGACATGTGCACCGGCTCGGGATGCCTGGCGATCCTCGCCGCCGAAGCCTTCCCCGAAGCCAGCGTCGACGCGCTCGATCTCTCGCCGGACGCCCTCGCCGTCGCGCGCGTCAACGTCAAGGACTACGGCCTCGAAACGCGCGTCCGCCTGCTCGAATCGGACGCCTTCGCCGCGATCCCCGGCGAACGCTACGACCTGATCATCGCCAACCCGCCCTACGTCGACGCCAAATCGATGGCCGAACTGCCCGAAGAATACCGGCGTGAACCGCGGCTCGCGCTGGAAGGCGGCGAGGACGGCCTGGATTTCGCGCGCGTCCTGCTCGCGCAGGCGGCGCGGCATCTCAAGCCGGAAGGACTGCTGATCGTCGAGATCGGCAACAACAAGGACGCCCTCGAACGCGCCTTCCCCCGCCTCTCCTTCGTCTGGCTCGACACCAGCGCCAGCGACCGCTTCGTGTTCATGCTGCGGCGCAAGGATCTGGCGCACCCGTAGGGCGGGCAAGCGCTGCGCCGCCCGCCGGGCCTTGTCACGGCGCCACGCGCCGCAGGATGCCAATGCCGGCGGAGACTAGAAGCGGCGGCGGCGCCGCCGGAGAGACCGCCCGGGGGGCGGCGCGGGGCTTTCCCGCCCTACGGGGTGCGCCAACGGTTTTGCGCCCACGCCCAGGCGGGCCGGAGACCCGCGCTCCCAGGAAATCACCACGATGCCAACAACGCCACAGAGTCAATGGCCCTGCCGCGCTCCCAGAGAAGATCGTGAACAGGTTCTGAGAAGCTGTTTTAAAAAAATGGGTACGAGAAATGTTTAGATCCCAAAAACCTCAATTCAAGCCCTGGGGGAAGGTAGGGCGGTTTCTCCGAAACCGCCGCCACCCGGCGCGCTCGGAGAGCGCGCCCTACCTTGGATGATCCATCTGCTTCTCAAATGTC
>JAISQQ010000356.1 GCA_031274075.1 Accumulibacter sp. | reverse complement strand
CGGTCTTTTTTTGTGTTTTGACTCTGCTGGAGTCCGACGGGGCGGCGCTGGATTCGCGTAGAGGCTCCCGGAGCGCGAATTTGCCGACTGCCCTCGCATTTCAAATACGAAGACGATGTACAGAGAGGATGGCTTTCGTCTGGCGTCGTGAATTGTGGAACGCCCACCGTGCCGAAATCCCTCCCCCTGGAAAATCCGCCGAAGAATGCCGCCGACCGGCTGAATCGCGATTGCTTTTGCAGCACGGTCGACCATGCGGCGCTCCGGCGAGCGCTGGAAAGCGAATCGGGTTCCCTTTACGCGGAAATCCTGGCGACGCGCCCGAACCTCTTCTCGGACACGCGGGTCTACGTGCTGCAAGCGCATCTCGACTTCATGGCGGAACTGATCCGGGCCGTGGAACGGATCGCCGCTTTGCCGGCCTGGCGCGAGCGCGTATTCGCCTACGCGCCGGAGACCGCCCGGCGGCACGAACCGAAGGCGGCCGGCGTCTTCCTCGGCTACGACTTCCATCTCGACGCCGCCGGTCCGCGCCTGATCGAGATCAATACCAATGCCGGCGGCGGCCTGCTCAACACCCGGCTGCTCGGCACGCATCTGGCCTGTTGCCCGGAAACGGCGCGGAGCGCCGACCCGCGCCGCGTGGAGGACGATTTCGTCGCCATGTTTCGCAAGGAATGGCGGCTTGCGCGCGGCGACGCGCCGCTGCGGCGTATCGCTATCGTCGACCAAACGCCGGCGGAACAGTTTCTCGCGCCTGAATTCACCCTGTTCCGCCAACTGTTCGAGGCGCGCGGCGTCGCCGCGATCATCGCCGCGCCGGAAGAGCTGGCGTTCGATGGCGGGCGGCTGTCGTGCGGCGGGCGGGTCATCGATCTCGTTTATAACCGCCTGACCGATTTCGCGCTGGAGGAAGAGAAGAACGCGGCATTGCGCGCAGCGTATCTGGCCGACGCCGCCGTCGTGACTCCGCATCCGCGCGCGCATGCGCTCTATGCCGACAAGCGCAACCTGGTGGCCTTGTCCGACGAGGCATGGCTCCAGGCGATCGGCGTCAGCGCGTCCGACCGCAGGCTGCTCGAGGCCGGCGTGCCGCGCACCGAGGAAGTGACGCCCGCGAACGCCGCCGCGTTCTGGGACACGCGCAAGCAGTGGTTTTTCAAGCCCGAGGCGGGCTTCGGCGGCAAGGCGACCTACCGTGGCGACAAGCTGACCCGGCGCGTGTTCGCGGAAATTACCCAGGGCGGCTTCATCGCCCAGGCCATGGTTTCTCCGTCGGAACGCCGCCTGCGGGTCGATGGCGTCGAACACCGTCTCAAGCTCGATCTGCGCAATTACGTCTATCGCGATGCCGTGCAGCTCGTTTCGGCACGCCTCTACCAGGGACAGACGACCAATTTCCGCACGCGCGGCGGCGGATTCGCCGCCGTGTTCGCGGTGGGGTAGCAAGATATTTCAGCGTAAAACCACACCGGTTTGAACCCCGTCTCAGAGGACAGGGGGTTGAATACAGCAATATTTGCGGGCGCGAAGCGCCCGGAAACTGAACTGTCCTCAGTCCTCTGTCTTCTGTCCTCTGATTCTCGTCGCGACCGCCCTGAGCTTGACAAAAATGCAATAATATATCATTGTGTTTTCAGTCATTGTCTGCACGGCTTTCAATCGATACTCAATGGAGAAAGACATGAAAAAAAGCGTTTCATTTCTTGTTGCGGGCATCCTGTCGGCAATGTCGGTGATTCCAGCTTCGGCGCACGAAGCCCATGAACACGGCACGGCCCATATGAATTTGACCGTGGAGGGGGCCAGGATCGAGATCGAGCTGGAGACCCCGCTGGCCAATCTCATTTCCTTTGAACACGCGCCGGCGACCGAGGCGCAGGAAAAAGAAGTGCGGGACATGGCCGCGGCGCTGCGCAAAACCGACAGCCTGTTCATTTTCCCCGCCGCCGCTCGATGCCGCCTGGAAAAAATGGCGCTGGCATCGGAAGTAATCAGCGCCGCATTGCTTGCCGCGAGCGAAGAAGCCGCCGATACCGCGGCAAAGGCCGGAGCCGGGAAAGCGATTTCTCATGAAGAGGAAAAGGAAGGTGAAGAAACCCACGCCGACCTCGATATGGAAATGTCTTTTCTTTGCCAGGATCCCGGAAAGCTGGACCAGCTTGAAATTGGCATGTTCGGGGTTTTTCCCCGGTTGATTGAAATAGAAGTGCAGATGCTCACTCCCAAGGGCCAGGGCGCGACATCTCTCGGCAAAGATTCCAAGCGGATCCAATGGTGAGGCTATGCGCCAGCAACTTCCGTCAGGCACGGATAGCGCGGCGGAAAACGAGGACCGGCCGGCGCCCGCCCTGTTTTTGGACAATGTGGTGTTCCGCTGGCCCGAGCGGCGGCAAAGCACGCTGGATATTCCCGCATTCGTCGCGCGCGCCGGAGAGCATATTTTCATCGCCGGTCCCAGCGGAAGCGGGAAAAGCACACTGCTTGGCCTGATTGCGGGGATTCTTTCGCCGCAATCGGGCCTTGTCTCCGTCAACGGAGTATGTCTCGGCAAACTCAGCGGCGCGGAGCGCGATGTTTTCCGGGGCGACCATATTGGCTTTATTTTTCAACAATTCAATCTGATTCCCTATTTGTCGATTCTTGAGAATGTCATGATTCCGTGCCGCTTCTCTCCCCTGCGCAGGCGGCAAGCCAGCCGGCAAGCCGGAAGTCCGGTACAGGCGGCGCGCATCCTGCTCGAACGCCTGGACATGTCTTCGACGCTTTGGAGCCAGAGGGTCAACCAGTTGTCCGTGGGACAGCAGCAGCGAGTGGCCGCCGCCCGCGCGCTCATCGGTAGCCCGCCCATACTCATTGCCGACGAACCGCCGTCCTCTCTCGACGCCGACAGGCGCAAGGCCTTTTTACGCTTGCTGCATCGGGAGTGCAGGGAAACGGGCGCGACGCTGCTTTTCGTGAGCCACGATCAGAGCCTTGCGGAAGACTTTACGTCGACGGTGTACTTGCCTGAGATCAACAGAGCGGACAAGGAGCCTGAACAATGAGCCGTTTTTTCCATTTATTGTTTCTCGCTGGAAAAAGCGCCTGGAACAGACGCGCCACCCTGGCGCTGGTGGTGTTCTCCATCGCCGTTTCAACGACCCTGCTGCTTGGAATCGAAAGGCTCAGAACGCAAATCCGGGAAAATTTCGTCCAGGCCGTTTCCGGCACGGACTTGGTGATAGGCGCGCGCGGCGGCAATATCCAACTCATCCTGTATGCCGTTTTTCATCTTGGCGGAGCCACCAACAACATGGGGTGGAACAGTGCCCAAGAGATTGCCAAAAGGGCCGAGGTCGCTTGGGCGATACCCATTTCCTTGGGAGACTCCCATAATGGATACCCCGTGGTGGCGACCACGGAGGATTTTTTTGAATACTACCGTTTCCAGGGCGGCAGGCCAATCGAGCTGGCGCAGGGAAAAGCCTTCGAGGCCATTTTCGACGTGGTCGCGGGCGCGGAAGCGGCCAGGAATCTCGGCTACGCGCCGGGGCAAAAGCTGGTATTGAGCCACGGCGGCAGTTCCGCGCATCTGGCGAAGCATACGGACAAGCCATTCACCATAACGGGCGTTCTCGCGCCGACCGGCACGCCGGTCGACCGCTCGTTTTACATCAGCCTGGCGGCGATGGAAGCCATACATCTCAACTGGCAGGGCGGAGCGCCGATACCCGGCCTGAAGATAAGGCCGGAGCAGGTCACGAAATTCAACCTGCAACCCAAGAGCATAACGGCTCTTTTGGTGGGACTGAAGAGGCGCAGCCAGGTATTCGCCCTGCAACGCGAGATAAATGAATGGAAAGCCGAGCCGCTCACGGGCGTCATGCCCGGCGTGGCGATGGATCAGATATGGCAAATGCTCAACGTCGGCGAACGGGCTTTGCTGTTCGTTTCCGCCCTGGTCACCGTAAGCGGCCTGGCGGGCCTTGCTTCCGCCATACTCGCCGGTCTCGGGGAACGCAGACGGGAATTGGCGATTCTGCGTTCCGCCGGAGCCAGGCCGATGGATATCCTGATTCTATTGGCCTGCGAAGGCGTTCTGCTGATAAGCGCCGGCATGCTCTGCGGGCTGGCGCTGCTGGTCGCGCTGCTGGTCTTCCTGGCTCCCGTGCTGGCCGACAGCTATGGCGTATTCCTGCGTTTGTCGCCGCCCAAGGCGGGAGAATGGCTGCTTTTGGGCAGTATCTGCCTTGCCGGATTCCTGACCAGCCTGATACCGGCCTTGCGCGCCTATCGCATGAGCCTGTCGAATGGCCTGACGGTTTCCGTATGAACAGGTCGAAGCATGCCGTCGTCGCGCTGCTTGGAATATGTTTCATTTCCCTGGGCGCGGCATCGCGGTCCGAGGCGGAAAACTTCAATCCGGAATATCAGGAGATCACCTGGGAGCAACTGATCCCGGAGTCATGGCGGAGCGAGGATTTCTTTGCCGATCGGAATCTGGATGGGCTTTCCGATGACGATCCCGCCGCCGACAAGGCCATGGCGGTCTATTTGGAAAGAATGAAAAACGCGCCCGCCGATCGGGCCTGGGCGGGTAGATACATAAGGATTTTCGGGTTTGTCGTCCCTCTGGAATGGGACAATGAGTCGGCGATAAGCGAATTCCTGCTGGTGCCTTATTTTGGCGCGTGCATACACGTTCCGCCGCCGCCCCCGAATCAAATCATCCACGTCAGGCTGGACAAACCCGCCAAGGGACTCCAGTCCATGGAAACCGTCCTTGTCTATGGACAAATCAATATAGACAATGACCTGCCTGATATTTATAATTCAATTTACAATATAAAATCCGGAAAACTGGAGATAATCAGGGAACGATCGCATCTGGTCCTGGCAATGGGCTTGACCCTGTTCAGCGGATTGTCCATGTGTTTTGCCTGGATATTCATATATGCCTGTAAGAAACTCGATTCCCGCCTGTTGTGCGCGGGAACAGGTTTTTCCGCGGGCATCATGTCGTCGATTGGCGTTTCGACACTGTTCAGACAAATATCGTGGATAGGTATCTATTCATTCCTGGCTGGCGTCGCGTTCATGTCGATGATAAGCTTTTTATCGCATCGAACAAACAGGGGAAGAATTCCTTTTCAAAATCCCCGGCATACGGGTAAATACGCCTCCCTGGTCATTGCCGCGCATAATTTGCCGGAATGTTTCGCCCTGTTCAGCGTGACCCTGTACAATCCGGCGCTTGGTTTTGCGTTGGCCGGCGCGATAACGGCGCACAATGTTCCCTTGGGATTTTCCGTCGCCCTGCCCATCAGGGATTCCGGGCAAACCTGCCATGCCTGGAGATATGCTATACTGATCGGACTCGTTCCGCCTCTCGCGGCGATCGTGATTCATTTGCTCATGCGTCCATTTTTTTCCCCGGAAAATCTGGATATACTCGTCCCCTGTGTGGGAGGCGTCATGGCCCTGCTCTCGATCACGGAACTCATACCATCGGCCAGGCGCTACGGCGGACCTTGCGCCGTACTCTGCGCTTATTGCTCGGGTATCCTCTTCGCGCTGCTCACGCTGATCCTTTTCCCTGTGGGGAGATGAAATGGCGTCATGGTTCAAAATGATGGCCTGTTTTACCGTCGGCGTGTTTCTCTGGCACACTTTCGTCATTGCCGGTGAAACTACCGGAAAATCTCCCTATCGCGAGCTGCGCTGGGAGGAACTCGTGCCGGCGTCGTGGCATCCGGAAAAGATTTTCGACGCCTTGAAACTGGATGATCTCGCCGACGACGATCCGCGCGCGCTGGAGGCGCTCGAAGCCTTTGCCGCGGAATGGAAAAAAGCGCCGGCCAACACGGAATTGCAGGGGAAACGCATAAAGATTCCCGGTTATGTCGCCCCGCTGGATTGGGAAAATGTCTCCGAGCTCAAGGAATTCCTGCTCGTTCCTTATTTTGGCGCGTGCATCCATGTCCCGCCGCCGCCCGCGAATCAAATCATTCACATCAGCATGGACACGCCTCTCAAGGAAATTGGCTCGATGGCCGCGGTATGGGTTTACGGAGAACTATTATTGGAGATAAATGATTATGGAGACATGGGCGCTTCGAGTTATCGCATGAAACCGGATAAAGTGGAGATATACGAGTGATGTCCGCCAAAACCCCGGCAAAGGCCATTGCGCAAGGCATGATTGCCGCCGAATGTCTATGTGCGCGGCACGGCGTTCGTCTCACGAACCTGAGACGCGCGATCCTTGAAATCCTGCTGGCGGCGGGCGCTCCCGTGAAAGCCTACGACATACTGGAAATGATGCGCGACCGGGGGCAGCGCATCACGCCGGCCACCGTTTATAGGACTTTGGAGTTCTTGCTTCAAAATGGCTTGATACACCGTGTCAACGCCTTGAACGCCTACATATCATGCACATGCCGGCATGACGACAATACCTTGCTGATGTTCATATGCTCAGAGTGTCAGGCGATAAAAGAAATAGACGATCACGATTTGTATGACTACATGCAAAAAAGGCTTGAAAAATCAGGTCTCTCTTTGCGCGACGGCTGCATTGAAATGCAGGGGACGTGCCGTGAATGCATGCGTTAGGATCGATCCCGCTTCACTTCATCTGGCCGGCCGAGACGTTTTTTCCCCGTGCGTCCTCTGTGGCCTTGCGCCTCGGCGACCAGGTTTTCATCGCGCCCGCCGCGGGCGAATCGTCAAGCCAGGACCGGGTAGTCCGTGTATCCGTCGGTGAAATCGGAAAGCCCGCAACCGAAGAAGCTTTCCGGCTTGGGCGTGTTCAGCGGCGCGTCGAGCAAGAGACGCCGGGGCAGGTCGGGATTGGCGATGAAGTTCACGCCGAAGGCCGCGGCGTCGGCTTCGCCCGACGCGATCAGGCGTTCCGCGCTGTCCTTATCCAATCCTTCGTTGGCGATGAAAACCCCGCCGAAATCCGCCTTGAGCCGCGGACCGAGGCGAGGCCCGTCCAGCGATTCCCTGGCGAAGACGAAAGCGATCCGGCGCTTGCCGAGCTCGCGCGCGACATGGCCAAAAGTCTCCGCCGGGTTGCTGTCGCCCATGTCGTGCGCGTCGCCGCGCGGCGCGAGGTGCACGCCGACCCGCCCGGCGCCCCACACGGCGATGGCCGCGTCGGTGACTTCCAGCAACAGGCGGGCGCGGTTCTCGACGCTGCCGCCATAGGCATCGGTGCGGTGGTTGCTGCGATCCTGCAGGAATTGATCGAGCAGATAACCGTTGGCGCCGTGCAGCTCCACGCCGTCGAATCCCGCGGCCTTGGCGTTGATCGCCGCCTGGCGGAAGGCTTCGACGATGCCGGCGATTTCCACGGTTTCGAGGGCGCGCGGCGTCACGTAGGCGCGCTTCGGGCGCAGCAGGCTGACCTGGCCCGCGGCGGCGATGGCGCTCGGCGCGACCGGCCGCCGTTCGCCGCCCAGCAATTCCGGATCCGAGATCCGGCCGACGTGCCACAACTGCATGAAGATGCGCCCGTCCGCCGCGTGCACCGCCTGCGCGACCCGCCGCCAGCCCCGCACCTGATCTTCCGACCAGATGCCGGGCGTGTCGGGATAGCCGACGCCCATCGGCATGACGGATACCGCTTCGCTGATGATCAGGCCCGCGCTCGCGCGTTGCGCGTAGTACTCGGCCATCAGCGCCGTCGGAACGCGCCCGGCGCCGGCGCGGCATCGGGTCATCGGGGCCATGACGAGGCGGTTGGGCAGATCCAGGTCGCCCATCCGGAGGGGCGTAAATAGAGGATTCATCCTTCACTCCTATCTTTCCGGCACGATTTCGTCAGCGCGACGCAAGTTGGCGATGATACGCCGGACACGAATAAAAGCGCCAGTTTTCAGTTTTGAAAGAAGCCCGCGTCCAGTGGGAACGCGATCGGCGGGAAAATTACCGGGCAGGCGATTGCATGGACGGCATCGGTCTCACGCCGCGAGCGCTTGGGCTTCCGCTCTTCCCTCGCCCACCGCTCCGGCGAAGACCGGAAAAGAAAAAAGCCGAGCCCCCGGGAAACCGGGGGTCGGCAAATCGGAGAGAGATGACCAATGAAACCGTCAGTCGACGAGTCCCGCGAACAGGGGTGTGGAGAGATAGCGTTCGCCGAAGGAGGGGATGATGACGACGATCAGCTTGCCGGCGTTTTCGGGCCGCTTGCCGACTTCGATCCCGGCCCACAGCGCGGCCCCGGAAGAAATGCCGACCAGCAAGCCTTCCTCGCGCGCCGCGCGGCGCGCCGTGGCGAAAGCGTCGTCGGCCTTGACCCGCACGATCTCGTCGTAGATCGAGGTGTTCAGCACTTCCGGCACGAAACCGGCGCCGATTCCCTGGATCGGGTGCGGCCCCTTCGCTCCGCCCGAGAGCACCGGCGAGCTGTCCGGCTCCACGGCGACGGCCTTGAACGAGGGCTTGCGCGACTTGATCACTTCGCCGACGCCGGTCAGGGTTCCGCCGGTGCCGACCCCCGAAATGAGGAAGTCCACCTTGCCGTCGGTGTCCCGCCAGATTTCCTCGGCGGTCGTCTTGCGGTGGATCGCCGGGTTGGCCGGGTTCTTGAACTGTTGCAGGATCAGGTAGCGCGGATCCGAAGCCGCCAGTTCCTCGGCCTTCTTGATCGCGCCGCCCATGCCTTCCGGGCCGGGGGTGAGGATCAGTTCGGCGCCGAAGGCGCGCAGCAGGGCGCGGCGTTCCTTGCTCATCGTCTCCGGCATGGTCAGCACCAGCTTGTAGCCGCGCGCGGCGGCCACCATCGCCAGGGCGATGCCGGTATTGCCGCTGGTCGGCTCGACGAGGACGGTATCGGGCTTGATCTGGCCGGCCTGCTCGGCGGCGACGATCATCGCCTCGCCGATACGGTCCTTGACGCTGTGCGCGGGGTTGAAGAATTCGAGCTTGGCGGCAATCGTGGCGACGGCGCCTTCGGCGATGCGGTTGATGCGCACGAGCGGCGTGTTGCCAATGAGATCGGTGACGCTGTTGGCTATGGGCATGGTGTTCTCCTCTCTGGTTTGATGGGCGGATGCGG
>JAISQQ010000227.1 GCA_031274075.1 Accumulibacter sp. | reverse complement strand
GTAAAGGAGGGGCCATCCGGAGGTGGTTCCTAATCTTGGGGCCGCGTTAGCGACCCCATTAAGCCGCTTTGAGCGGCTCACAAATGAAGGCCCCCGGCTTTGCCGGGGGATTGTTACTTTCAAGGGCCGCAGAATAATAGAGGCGGCTACGCCGTCAGAGAGAACGACCGGCGGGAGGCGCTGCGCTTTCCCGCCCTACGGGGTGCGCCAACGGTCTGGCGCCCACGCCCAGGCGGGCCGGAGACCCGCGCCCCAGAAAAGATCGTGAACAGATTCTCAGGCCAGGAGCAAAAACACCGTCGGCCGCCGGTCGATGTCGGGAAGTTCCCGGCGCTTCCACTCGCCGCAGGGCAGGGTGATGAAGCGTTGGCCGGGCAGCGTGAGGTCGGTGGCGACGCCGATGCGGGTGGGCGGCGAACAGGCGGCGAGCAGCGATTCGAGCAGCCGCCGGTTGCGGTAGGGCGTCTCGATGAACAGTTGGGTGCGGCCCGCCCGCCGGGATTCGCTTTCGAGTTCGAGGATGCGTTTCTGGCGTTGACCGTCCTTGGCCGGGAGATAGCCGTGGAAGGCGAAATTCTGCCCGGACAGTCCGGAACCCATCAGCGCCAGCAGGATGGCCGACGGGCCGACCAGCGGCGCGACGGCGATGCCGGAGGCGTGCGCCAGGGCGACCAGCGCCGCGCCGGGATCGGCCACGGCGGGACAGCCGGCTTCCGAGACCAGACCGGCGTCGTCGCCGGCGAGCAGCGGCGCGAGTAGCCGCGGCAGCGCGTCCGGCGGCGTGTGCTCGTTGAGTTCCTGGATGTCGATCTGTCGCAGCGGCGATTCGGACGGCAGGGATTTCAGGAACGCCCGCGCCGATTTGGCGTTCTCGGCGACGAAATGCCGCAACCGCGCCGTCTGCGCGATCACCGGTTCCGGGAGAACGTCGCGCGCGGGCGAGGGGCCGAGCGGCACCGGGATCAGGGAGAGCGTGCCTGTGTTCATTTTTTTTCCTTTTACATGATTTAGAGCGTTTTACGTTTTGGCGCGGACGGCCATTATTTCCATCCCGTCATTCCGGCGCCAGCCGGAATCCGGCTCAGGGTTCAGAAGACAGAGGACAGAAGACAGTCCAGTCCCCGGGCGCTTCGCGCCCGCAAACCTTACTGTCCTCCGTCATCTGTCCTCTGAACTACTCATGGCGGCGAGCAGCGCGGCGTGCATGAGCAAGGCCAGTCCGGGACACAGGTAACGTGGGGAAAGACGAACGGTATACATGCAATTACGGGATATCGGCGAGCCAGTACAGGATACCGGCGAGCCAGCGAAATTAACGAGACCGATTATTGTTAGTTTCTTCGAGGGTGTTGTCAAGTTATTTCAGGGATCAGGTAGCAGGTGCCAAGGGACAGGTGGCAGGAGTTACCGGCGCGAAGCGCCGCAAATTCCTGTCACCTGACACCTGTTACCTGTTACCTGTTACCTGATCCCTGACTCGTTCCCTCCGCGCCATGCGGGCTGCTACAATCGGGCAGCCAAGCTCTGAACGGAGACGGATCGTGTTTCTCGATATGTTGTACGCCTTGCTCAACGTCGAGGTCAGGACCTTGATCGCGGTGCTTTTTTGGGGGAACCTGATTTCTGTTTTGCTGATCTTGTCCTACAAATTTTTCAGCCCCGATCTGCAAGACCGTTTTCTGTTTTCCTGCTACAGCGTCGCCAAGTTTTTACAGGCGATGGCGTATTTTTTCCTGTTTTTCCGCGGCGTCTTGCCGGATATCGTCTCGGTTAATTTCGGGAATACGCTGTTGATGATGGGCTTTTGTCTGGAAGCCATGTCGATGCTGATTATCCTGCAGGTCCGTGAGCGGGCGCCCTACCTGCTGCTGTTGGCGATCCTGGGGATTGCGCTTTTGTTGTTCAACGGGATTGAATTCTTTTATCCGGTTTCTTCCATCCGCATCGTCAGCGCTTCCTTTTCCGTATTTTTGATCATGATCATCCCGAATGTCAAAATATTGATGACGAAAAAAAATATCGGGATGTTGAAACGTGTCATCGGCGGTTTTTATCTCGTCTTCAGCAGTTTGCTGATTCCCCGCGCCGTCTATGCGCTGTTTCACGATATCAGCCTGTCGACCAATGCCTTCGTGCAGTCCCTGACCTTCATCTCCCTGGTACTGCTCATGGTGTTCGGCTTGTCGGCGTATCTGCTGCTGATGAAGGAAAATGCCGATAAGCTCATTTACGCCATGGCGAACATGGATTATTTGACGCAGCTACCCAACCGGCACAAATTTTTCGAGTCGGCGCGGCGTCTGTTCGATCAGAACCAACGCGGCGGTACCCCCTTGTGCGTTTTGTTTCTGGATATCGACCATTTCAAACGCATCAACGATCGCTATGGACATCCGTTTGGCGATAAAGTGCTGATCACCTTGGCGGATATTCTGCGGAAAAACCTGCGCTCCAGCGATCTGTTCTGTCGTTATGGCGGCGAAGAGTTTGTGCTGGTGTTGCACAACACGAATATGGAGAACACCGCGCCAGTCACCGCGCGCATCATGAACGAGGTCGCCAAGGCGCGGTTTCCGCAATGCCAGGACGCGGACTTCGGCTTTACCGTCAGCATCGGCGTGTATGGCGGTTTTCCAGGTCAGAAAGATGTCCTCGAAGACTTCATCGAAAAGGCGGACAAAGCGCTCTACAACGCCAAACACAGCGGACGCAACAAGGCCATGGCTTACACGGAGTCAGGTATCGGATGACAGATGTCAGGGATCAGGGATCAGGGATCAGGGATCAGGGATCAGATCAGTTACCGGGCGCTTCGCGCCCGCAAATTAATCCCCTCTCCCTTTGGGAGAGGGGTAGGGGAGAGGGCGTGTTTTATCGGCGGCGAAGCCGCCGCAAGAATTACTGATTCCTGATCCCTGATCCCTGACTACTGATCCCCGACCTCCAGCCACATGGCGCTGACGATGGCCAGCAGGACGGCGACGGCGATGCCGAGAATCCAGACGAAGTACCACATGACGCTTCCTTTCCGTTATTCGTTGCCGATCAGTAAACAGCCTTGTCGTTCTCGACGATGTAGTCGCGCGTGACCTTGCCGGCCATCACGCGGTAGGCCCAGCCGGTGTAGGCGACGACGATCGGGGTGAAGATCAGCGCCACGTACAGCATCACGTTCAGCGTGAAGTGGCTCGAGGTCGCGTCCCAGGCGGTCAGGCTGGCGTTGGGCATTTCCGACGAGGGCAGCACGAAGGGGAAGAGCGCGATGCCCGCGGTGGCGATCACCGACACGCAGGCCAGCGACGAGCCGACGAAGGCCAGCAGCGTCTTGCCGGTGCGCAGGGTGCGCAGCACGATGACGCCGCCGACGTAGGCCAGCGCGGGAACCAGCCACAGGACGGGGTATTCCCGGTAGTTGGTGAACCAGGCGCCGGGAACGCGATTGACTTCCTTCATCAGCGGGTTGATCGAGGCGCCGACGTCGCCGATCGAGACGATGACGTAGCCGTCGATGAAGGCGACGCAGACGCCGCCGAGCGAGAACGCGGCGAGCAGGACGATGGCTACGATGCTGGCCGCTTTCCGGGCGCGCGCCTGCAGCTCGCCGTTGGTGCGGTGGGTGAGGAAGGTCGCGCCTTGCAGCGTGAGCATCGACAGGCTGACGACGCCGAAAAGCAGCGCGAACGGATTGAGCAGCGCCCAGAACGATCCGGAGTAGAACGAGCGCATGGTGTCGTCCAGCCGGAACGGTACGCCGAGATACAGGTTGCCGAAGGCCACGCCGAACACCAGCGCCGGCACCGCGCTGCCGGCGAACAGGCCCCAGTCCCAGGCTTTGCGCCAGGCCGGATCGGGCATTTTGGAGCGGTACTCGAAGCCGACCGGACGGAAGAACAGGGCGAAGAGCACCAGCAGCATCGCCCAGTACAGGCCGGAGAAGGCGGTGGCATAGACGAACGGCCAGGCGGCGAAGATGGCGCCGCCGGCGGTGATGAACCACACCTGGTTGCCGTCCCAGTGCGGGGCGACGGTGTTGATCATCACCCGCCGCTCGGTGTCGTCCTTGCCGAGAAACGGCAGCAGCGTGCCGACGCCCATGTCGTGGCCGTCCATGATGGCGAAGCCGATCAGCAGCACGCCGACGAGCATCCACCAGATCAGTTTCAGGGTTGCGTAATCAAGCATTTGATGTTCTCCCTCAGGCGTTGTTCGGTTGCAGGACGACGGGACCGAGACGGGCGTACTTGAACATCAGGTACATCTCGACGATCAGCAGCAGCGTGTAGAAACCGACGAAGCCGGCGATCGAGCCCCACAGGCTGGCGGAAGACAGGGACGAGGCCGAGATGTGGGTCGGCAGCATCCCGAATACCGTCCACGGCTGGCGGCCGTACTCGGCGAGGCACCAGCCGCACATGCTGGCGATCCACGGCGCCGGCAGGCTCCACAGGAAAGCCTTCAGCAGCAGCGGGTACTTGCTGTGGCTGTTGCTGACGGAGACCCAGAGCGCGGCGAGGAACAGGACGAACATCAGGCCGCCGAGGCCGACCATGATACGGAAGCTCCAGAACAGCGGCGCGACCTTGGGCACGGAATCCCGCGCGGCCTTGGCGATGATCTCCGGCGTGGCCTGGCGCACGTCGTCGACGTAGCGCCTGACCAGCAGGCCGTAGCCCATGTCGGCCTCGTGCTGCCTGAATTTTTCCCGCGCCGCCGCGTCGCCCGGGTTCTTGCGCATCGCTTCGAGCGCGATGACCGCCTGCACGCCCGAGGCGACGCGTTCCTTGTTCTGCTCGCGGATTTCGCGGATGCCGGTGATCTCCGTGCTGATCGAGCGGGTGGCCATCAGGCCGCCCGCGAAAGGAATACTGATCGCCAGGTCGTTGGCTTGCCGATCCTCGTTGGGCCAGACGAAAAGGTTGAAGCTGGCCGGCGCGGGTTCGGTTTCCCACGCGGCGTCCAGGGCCGCCAGCTTGGAGGGCTGCGATTTGCCGATTTCATAGCCCGACTGGTCGCCGACGGCGATGGTCAACAGCGATCCGACGACGCCGAACACCGCCGCGATACGGAACGAGCGGCGCGCGAATTCGACGTGCCTGCCCTTGAGCAGGTACCACGCGGAAATGGCGAGCACGAACAGCGAGCCGGTGACGTAGCCGGCGGACACGGTATGCACGAACTTGGACTGGGCGATGGGGTTGAACACCAGGGCGACGAAGTCGGTCAATTCCATGCGCATGGTGACCGGATTGAAGGCCGAGCCGACCGGGTTCTGCATCCAGGCGTTGGCGATCAGGATCAGGATGGCCGACAGGTTGGTGCCCAGCGCCATCAGCGCCGTGACGGCGAGGTGGCCCCACTTCGGCAGGCGCTTCCAGCCGAAGAAGAACAGGCCGAACATCGTCGATTCGAGGAAGAAGGCCGCCAGCCCCTCGATCGCCAGCGGCGCGCCGAAAATGTCGCCGACATAGTGCGAGTAGTACGCCCAGTTGGTGCCGAACTGGAACTCCAAGGTGATGCCGGTGGTCACGCCGAGCGCGAAGTTGATGCCGAACAGCTTGCCCCAGAACTGCGTCATCTCCTTGTAGATCGGCTTGCCGGTGAGCACGTAAACCGCCTCCGAGACGACCAGGATCCACGACAGCCCGAGCGTCAGGGGGACGAAAATGAAGTGGTACATCGCCGTCGCCGCGAATTGCAGGCGCGACAGGTCAACGACCGTCGAGTCGATCATTTGTTATCTCCTGGAAAAGTGGGGATGGAAGCCGGGGAAGCGGCGCTGGCGATGCGGTTGCCCATGGCGTCCACGTCGACCTTGACCTTGTTCGGCTTGATGAAGGCATGCCAGAGCAGGGCGAGCAGGATGACCTTGACGACCAGCACGATGATCAGGTGATAGGCCAGCCGCATGCGGAACCGACGCGGCGCCGGAGTGGGAGCGGCCGCGGGTTTCATGGCGACGGCGCGACGCTCGTTCGGATCGCAGGGAACCGCTTCAGAAAAATCCATCATGCCTCCCGGAATGGATGATTGCAGCCTAGACGCTCGTCTCCGGGCCGTCAACTCACGGCCGGTCGAGGGTCAGGGCAGGACGTCGCCGATGCGGACGACTACACCGGCAAGCATTGTTCTGCGCCATATGTTGATTGATCCATGTCAATTAGTCAAGCCGTCTGGCCGTTCCCCGATAAATCGAGTATCCAGGCGCGAATGAGCCATTTTTGCGGCGCGGCGCGGGATGGCGTTCACATTGATGTAGATCAATTTCACGTCGGCGTTGGCAGCGCCGCCGCTTTTTTTGCGCCGGGCGGATGCGCGCCGCGATCTGATTCCGCGATCGGTCTTGTCAGGAGTTTTTGGAATTGTCCGGGTCCCGGTGTTCAGGTATATTGGCTGCGTTGCCGTGTTTACATGTAATCATGCCTTTGCAAATCGTAAATCCCGCTGTGCTTGACAAGGTCGAGCGTCTTGCCCGCATCACCGGCTTGAACGAAGCCCTGGCGGTGGAATGGGCTGTAGATAGTGCTGCGTGAAACCGAAGCTTCGGTACAGCCTGCCGCGCGCTTTACCGCCTTGCTCGAACAGTTCGGCCGCATTCCCGATCGTGCCGATGCGCACGACCCGCTGTTGTGGGATGAGCATGGGCTGCCCGTATGACGATCGTGGCCGATACCTCGGCGCTGGCGGCAATCGTTTTCGCGGAACCCGAGCGTCAGGTATTTCTCGACATCATCACGCAGGCGCCGCGCGTCCTGATCAGT
>JAISQQ010000199.1 GCA_031274075.1 Accumulibacter sp. | reverse complement strand
CATCAATCCATATCCGGCGCGAAGCGCCGCCGTTTGCCGTTCCCTCGTCCGCTCGCGGCATCCTGTTGGTTTTCCCTGGGAGCGCGGGGCGCCCGCCCCGCATTCAATCTTGGCGGCGCTTCGCGCCGGATTTTTGTTGAAGCGGACGTGGACGTCCGCGCTCCCAGGGAAAACCGCGGCGTTTCGCGCCGGGGATGGAATGCGGGGCGGGCGCCCCGCACTCCCGGAGAAGATCGCAAACAATCTCTTATAAGCAGGCGGCATCAGCATATCAAGTATCCGTATTTGACTTTGAAGTCGACATCAAGGCTAACTTTTCAATCGCTTCAAACAAGCAGCCATTGTTCATCCATCGGGATGCGTGGCTGCGTATCGGCAATGAAACTCATCAGGAAAGAGCGTCCCGCATGAAATCTTCCCCACTTCATCACCCCCTTTCTGAAACAAGGAATACCCCATGAGCCAAGCCACTCTTGAAACCCTTGAAACCATTGAACTCTCCGTCGAAGGCTTGCACTGCGGCGGCTGTTCGGGCCGTCTGCAAAGGACGCTCAACGCCAAGGAAGGCGTGCAATCCAGTACCGCCTCGCACGAAACCAAGCGGGTCAGCGTTGCCTACGACAGCGCGCTGCTGAACGAAGCGCGGATTCGCGAACACATCACCGATGCCGGCTTCACCGTCATCAGTTAACCAGGAGAAACTCAATGAACGCAAACACCTCCATCCGGTCCGGCCACGAGGCCGCCAAACGGACGTCCAAACGCCTGCCCCCCACCCGCATCGCCCTGCTGCTGGCGCTGGCCTACACGCCGCTGGCCTCGGCCCAGACGGAAAGCCAGGCCGCCGCCGAAGAAAGCCAGGGCACGCTGGAAGCCGTGGAAGTAACGGCCAGCCCGCTTGGCGAGAGCTACACCAGCACCGTCAGCGTCGGCGGCAAGGAAGCCGTGAAACCGCGCGAGATTCCGCAATCCGTCACGGTGATTACGAAGAAGCGCATCGAGGACCAGGGCGCGGTCATCCTGAGCGACGTGCTGAAGCTGGTTCCGGGCGTCACCGCCCAACCCAACGACAGCAGGACAGGCGATGACACCTATTACGTCAGGGGTTATACCCTGAACGCGACCTATGACGGCGTGCCTTCCATCAATGGCTTCGGCACTTACCCCGGACTGGACATGGCGATCTACGAACAGGTCGAGGTGCTGCGCGGCCCCGCCGGCCTGTTCCAGGGCGCGCTCTACGGTCCGAGTTTTGGCGGCGTGGTCAACTTTGTGCGCAAGCGCGGACCCAGGGAATTCGCCGCTTCCGCCAAAATTTCCGCCGGCACGTGGGACAACTACAACACGGTCGTGGACGTGGGCGGCCCGCTCAACGCGAGCGGTTCCCTGCGTGCGCGCGCGATTGCCTCCAACATCGACCGCGGATATTTCTACGACGACGCGAAAAACCACAAATTCCTGGGGTATTTGAACGTGGACTGGGACATCACGCCGAGCACCGCCGTCTCGCTGGCGTACTCTTCGCAGAAGAACCGGATACGCGGCCTCTATACCGGCGTTCCCGTCGAAATCGGTACCGGCGCGCTGCTCAAGCTTCCCCGCAGCACCAATCTCAATCCGGAGTGGAACAGCATCGACTGGGATACCCAGGACATCCAGGCGGAGATCGTTCATCGCTTCGATAACGGCTGGAGCATCAACGCGAAATACAACCATCGCGAGCAGGACAATTTCCAGAGGACCGCCTTCTGGTCCGTTGCCGGCGTCCCGCCCGCCAACGGCAATATTACCTACATACGCAACCTGGTAGACAACGAGTACGACACCAACTCCTACGACATCTATCTTGGCGGGCCTTTCAAGCTGTTCGGGCTGGAACACCAGGCCGTCGTGGGCTACAACTACTCGAAGTTCCATTTGCGTAGAGCGAGCGAAAACTGTCTCACCAATGCCGCCTCGGGCGCGGTTGTTCCCTTTGGCCAAAAGGATCTCGTCCAGAGATGCGACGACCGGCCCTACAGATTCGGCCTCGAGTCGCAATACTGGCAGTCCGGATACTATGGGCAACTGCGCCTGCGCCTGGCCGAACCACTCACTTTGCTCGTCGGCGCGCGCGTCAGCGATTACCACCTGCGCTCACGCACTCCGCCTCCGGCGGCGAATACCACGGATTGGACGAATAGCCCGTCGAATACCAACAACGAAGTGACGCCCTATGGCGGCCTGGTCTTCGACGTCAACAAGCAGATTTCCCTCTACGCCAGCTATGCCGAAATCTTTACGCCAAATAGCAGTGAAAAGTTCGAGGGCGGCGTGATCGATCCGAACGAGGGCCAGCAATACGAGATCGGCAGCAAGGGGGAATTTTTCGGCGGCAGGCTGATCGCCTCGCTCGCGTACTTCAACATGCGCGACACGAACCGGTCTTACGCGGACCCCGATCATCCGGGTTACTCCCTGGCCCTGGGCGAAGTCGAGAGCAAGGGCTGGGAAGTCGAGGTCGCCGGCAGCCCGGCTCCCGGATGGGACATCCACGCCGGCTATACCCGGCTGGAGACGCGCTTCAAGAAAGACCGGATATTCGAGAATCTCAAGTTTTCCCCCAAGGAACCCAAGCACCTCGTCAAGCTCTGGGGCGTCCATCGTTTCGCGGAAGGGCCGCTGGCCGGTCTCAGCGCCGGCCTGGGCGTCACCTACGTCGGCGAAACCCGGGGATCCGTCGCCAACAATCTGGCCAGTTATACGGCGTCGATCGCGCGCAAGCAGTCCGCCTACACGCTCACGGACGCCTTTCTCTCTTACCGCATCAACAATCGCGCGTCTGTTGCGTTCAACGCCTACAACCTGTTCGACAAGCGCTACTACAGCCGGCTGGCCACGGGCGCTACCGGCGGCCAGAGCTACTATGGCGAGCCGCGCAGCTACAAGCTGACCTTGAATGTCCAATATTGAGACCACGGAAGCCGGGGGGACGCCCCCGCTTTTCGAGACCACGGAAACCGGGGGGGCATCCCCCCTTTCTCTTTCAACGGCACCCGCAAGCCCCAGGCGTTCGTGGCGCGAGCGCGCCGCCGCCGCCTGGCGCCTGCTGCTGCCCTACTGGGTTTCGGAAGAGCGTTGGCGCGCGCGGGGATTGCTTGCGCTGATCATCGCCATCGATGGAACGCGTACTTACGCCGGGGTGCAGCTTTCCTACTGGCAACGCGATTACTGGGATGCGCTGGCGGCCTACGATCTTGCCGCGTTCTGGAATCTGTTGTGGGTTTTCGTGATCATCGTCGCCGTCTGGGCGTTCATCGACACCATGCGCATCTGGTTTTTCCAGGCGCTGGAAATGCGCTGGCGCGCGTGGATGACCGACGTTTTCCTGCATCGCTGGCTGGACGGAAACGCCTATTACCGCATCGCCCGCGCGGGCAACATCGACAACCCGGACCAGCGCATCGGCGAGGATTTGCAGATGCTGGCCACCCGAACCATGAACATGTCGCTGGGGCTGCTCAACACCATCGCCAATCTGGTCACCTATTCGGTGATCGTCTGGAACCTCTCCGACAGCCTCGCGCTGACGCTGGGCGGCGTGCGCATCGAAATCCCCGGCTACATGCTGTGGGTCGCCGTGGCCTACGCCGTGTTCGGTTCATGGCTGATGGAGAAGATCGGCCACGAGTTGGTGCTGGTGGATTACCAGCAGCAGCGTTACGAGGCGCATTTTCGCTTCCTGATGATGCGCATCCGTGAAAACGCCGAACAGATTTCCTTTTATTCCGGCGGACGCGCGGAAATCGTGCGCCTGCGCGCCGCGTTCCTGACCATTCGGGAGAACTGGGCGCGCATCATGGATTACTCGCGACGCATCGCCCTGTTTCGTGAAGGCTATGGCGAAATTTCCAACTTCCTGCCGCTGCTCATCATCGGCCCGCGCTATTTCGCGCGTGAAATCACCCTGGGATCGGTGCAACAACTGACGCAATCCTTTGGCCGGGTGCGCGGCGCGCTCTCGTGGTTCATTGCCGCCTACCGTGGCATCGCCATGTTGCGCGCCGTATTCCGGCGTCTGCTCGAATTCGAGGAGGCGTTGAAAGCGCAGGAAACGAGCGATATTGCCGTGACGATGAATGCCCGGCCCGATTGCCTGGAAATTCGCGCGCTGGATTTGCGCCTGCCCAGCGGCGAGCCACTGGTGCACATCGGCAACGTGACCTTCCGCGCCGGTGAGCGCTGGGTCGTCCGGGGGCATTCCGGCGTGGGCAAAAGCACGCTCCTGCGCGCGCTGGCCGGGCTGTGGCCGCATGGCGGCGGCGAGATCGCCATGCCGGAAGGCAGAAAGATGTTCCTGCCCCAGAAAAGCTACCTGCCCATCGCTTCCCTGCGCGCCTGCCTGTGCTACCCCAGCGATGAACAATGGTTCGGCGTGGGCGAGTGCGTCGAGGTGTTGCGCGCGGCGCGGCTGGAATCCCTGACCGGCGAACTGGACACGGACGACAACTGGGAAAAGCGCCTCTCGCCGGGCGAACAGCAGCGCCTTGCCTTTGCGCGCGTCCTGCTGCACAAGCCGGACTGGATTTTTCTCGATGAAGCCACCGCTTCGCTCGACCCCGCCAACGAGGCCGCGATGTATCGCCTGCTGGCGGAGCGCCTGCCCAATGCCGCGATCATCAGCGTCGCGCATCGGGAGAGCGTCGCCGCCTTTCATGACAAGGCGCTGGATTTGAGCGCGAGCGGCGTCAAGGAGATTTCCTCATGAACGGATACGGATACGACCAGAAAAGCGGCTCCCGGCGCATGTCGATCGGGGAACTGGCAAGGGAAACCGGGGTGACGACGGAGACCTTGCGTTATTACGAACACGAAGGACTGCTGCCGCGCCCGCAACGCAGCGCCTCGGGGTATCGGGAATATGACAGAAACGCGATCTGGCAGGTGCTCTTCATCCTGCGCACGAAAGAACTGGGCTTCAGCCTGGAGGAAATCTCCGATCTGCTCAAGCTCTCGGACAATGCCAAGTGCGCGACGGAGCGCGCCAACCGGCGGCTGGCCGAGATCGAAAAACAGATTGCCCACCTTGAAAGCATTCGCGCGCGGCTGGCCCGCCTCGTGGCGACCTGCCCGGACGGGTGCGATCCGTCGGAGTGCTGCCCGATTCTTTCCGCCATCCAGCCGGAAATGGCAAAACAACAGGAAATCAACGATTTGAAAGGAACAAGGAAATGACGACTGCAACAGTGACGATCCAGGTGGACGGCATGACATGCGGCTGCTGTTCTTCCAGGGTCGAACGATGTCTCTCGGAATTGCCCGGCGTGACGAAGGTCGATGTCGAGCTGGCCTCCGGTCGGGCAAGGGTGAAATTCGATGACGGGCAAACCCGCCACGAGGCAATGCTCGCGGTCATCCGCGACGCGAAATACAAGGCGCGCATCCTGGAGGTGGACATCCCCGCCGCTCCCGCGCCCGCCTCTTGCTGCGCCTGCTGCGCCACCGGCAACGCCGCTCCGGCCGCGGCATCGCCCGAAAAATGGTGGCCGCTCATCCTGGCCGTTCTTCTCGCGCTGGGCGCCGAAGTCATCGGGGAAACGACGCTGCCATACGCCGAATGGATTTCTCCCCTGCTGGCCTTGTCGGGCATCGCTTTTGCCGGCACGGAAGTTTACGCGCGGGGCTGGCGCGCGCTCCTTGCCGGACGGCTCGACATCAACACCCTGATGGCCGTGGCCGTCACAGGCGCTTTCCTGCTGCGGCAATGGCCGGAAGCGGCGATGGTCATGGCGCTTTTCACCCTGGCGGAACGTCTGGAGAGCATGGCGGTCACCCGGACGCGAAACGCCATTGGAAAACTCCTGGAAACCGCGCCGGAGACCGTGAGCGCGATGCGGGACGGACAATGGCGGGAAGTCGCGGCAAAAGAGGTGACGCCGGGAGAAATCGCGCGCGTGCGTCCCGGCGAGCGCGTCCCGCTCGATGGCGAGGTCGTGCGCGGCCATTCGAGCATCGACCAGTCGGCCATTACCGGCGAGAGCCTGCCCGTCGAAAAAACGGTGGGGGACGCCGTGTTCGCGGGCACCCTGAACGAAACGGGCCTGTTGGAATTCCGGGTCACGGCGGCGGCGCAACAGACGCTGCTGGCGCGCATCGTCCAGCTCGTCGCCGAAGCGGAGGGCGCGCGCGCGCCGACGCAGCGTTTCATCGACCGCTTTGCCCGCTACTACACGCCCATTATCTTCGCGGCGGCGGTTGTGGCAGCCATCGCGCCGCCGCTGTTTTTCGACGCCTCCTGGAGAGATTGCGTCTACCGGGCGCTGGTGCTGCTCGTCATCGCCTGCCCCTGCGCCTTTGTCATTTCGACCCCGGTGGCGATCGTCAGCGGCCTGGCGCGCGCCGCCCGTCTGGGGATTCTGGTCAAGGGCGGCGTCTTTCTCGAAACGGGCAGGAAGCTCACCCGGCTGGCTTTCGACAAAACCGGCACCCTGACCCGGGGCAAACCCGAATGTACCGATCACGAGGTTTTCGCGCCGGAACAGGAACAGGCGAACATCCTGCAATACGCGCGCTCCCTGGCAAGTTGCTCCAATCACCCCGTCTCCGAAGCGTTGGCGCGGGGAGCGGCCCTGAAAACCTTACCCCCGCTGGAAGTCACGGCGTTTGCCGCGCTCCCCGGCAGCGGCGTCCGCGGCGTGATCGGCGAGCTGCCGCTAAGCTTGGGCAGCCGCCGGACACTCACGCCCGGGCAGGCTTTCCTCCCGGAAGCCCTCGCGCGCGCCGACCATCTGGAACAACAGGGCAAGACCGTCGTCTTTTTGAGCAGTCCCCATCAGGTACTGGCCTTATTTGCCGTCGCCGACACCCCGCGCGCGGAAAGCCGCGCGGTGGTGGCCGAATTGGAAAGCCTGGGCATTACATCGGTCATGCTCACCGGCGACAACGACCGGACGGCGCAGGCCATTGCCGCCGCAAGCGGAATCGAAACCGTGGCCAGCGAACTGCTGCCGGAAGACAAATACCGGAAAATCGCCGAACTCAAAACACCGCGAACCGCGAATAAAAAAGAATTCGTGGGCATGATCGGCGACGGCATCAACGACGCGCCCGCGCTGGCCGCCGCGGATATCGGCTTCGCCATGGGCGTGATGGGAACCGACACGGCGCTCGAAGCCGCTGACGTGGCGCTGATGGACGATGATCTCCGCAAAATCCCGAAATTCGTGCGGCTCTCGAAAGCCACGCACGCGGTGCTCGTGCAGAACATCATCGCCGCGCTCGTCATCAAGGGGGCTTTTTTCGCGCTCGCGCTCTCCGGCCTCGTCAGCATGTGGATTGCCGTATTGGCCGACCTCGGCTCGACGCTGCTCGTCGTCGCAAACAGCCTGCGCCTTCTGCGACACGGCGCCGAACCGGCAAAAACGCTCGAAAAGGAATATCTTCCCGGCCCTGCGCTTCAGCCCGATGGCGCGGGAAATCATGGCGCGGGAAATGACCGACCTTGAAACACTGCAAAACGGCATTGCCGAACTGGGGCTGCGACTTCCCGGAGGCGCGGCGGAAAAACTCATGGCCTATCGCGCGCTGTTCCTGGAATGGCATCACGCCCACAAGCTCACCTCCGCGAAACATCCGGCGGAAACCATGCTGCGCAATCTGCTTGACGCGCTCACCGTCGTGCCCTGGCTGGATCGCGCCTTTCCTGAAACCGCCGCGCCGCCAACGCTTCTCGACGCCGGCAGTGGCGTGGGACTGCCGGGCATTCCCCTGGCGCTGGCCCGCCCGCGTCTGCGCGTCGTCACGGTCGACGCCGGCCGGAAAAATGTCGCCTTCCAACAGCAAGCCGTCAGCGAACTGGAACTCCCCAAAGTCTCGCCCCGGCATGGCCGCGTGGAGTCGCTGACGGGACGCCACGACATCATCATTGCGCGTTACTTTTGCGACCTTGGGAATTTCATCGAACTGACCCGGCGCCTCATCGCGCCCGGCGGCTTCTGGCTCGCCATGAAAGAAGGATACCCGGAAACGGAACTGGCAACGCTCCCCGCCGGAATCCGCCTGCTGGACGTGGAAACACGCGCGATCCCCGGATGGCCCGAAACGCGACATCTGGTCATTTTGACAAATGGCGATGCTTGATGCCGGATTTATCGCCCCCGCCAACAAAGCCGCGCTGCATCGCCTGTTGGCGGCGCGGCCCGGGAGCGGCGCGCGAAAATCGGAGGACAGAGGACAGTTCAGTTACCGGGCGCGAAGTGCCCGCAAGAATTACTGCCCTCTGACACGCTACGGCCGCGGTTCCGATACGAAGCCTATTTTTCCCAGTCCGGCGCGGTGCAGGGCGGCGATCAGGAGGGCGATCCGCTCGTAGGGTACGCGGGCGTCGCCGCGGATGTGGATCTGCGGCTGGGGCTGCTGTCCGGAGGCTTGCGCCAGCCGTTCGTCCAGCGCGTCGTCGGCGAGCGGGATTTCGTTCCAGAAATAGATGCCTTCGGCGTCGACGCTCAGGTGCACGGTGTCCGGCTCGGCTTCGGCTTGTGCGCTGCTCGCTTGCGGCAGCTTGACCGGCACGACGTGGTTGATCACCGGTACGGTGATGATGAAGACGATCAGCAGCACCAGCATCACGTCTACCAGCGGCGTCATGTTGATCTCGCCCATCACCGCGCCTTCTTCGCCGTTATTGCCGCCGTTGCCGTTGCCGGCGCGTTTTCGGTAGGCCACGGTCACGCTCTCTGGACGAAGGCCGCGATGGGGGTGACCGGCGGGGTCTGCGCGGCGTCGCCGTGCGACCATTGTCCGAGCACCAGGCTGCCGTGCAGGCGCTGGCCGAAATCGTCGAGTTCTTCGAGCACGGCGCGGTTGCCGCGCGCCAGCGCGTTGTTGGCGAGTACGGCGGGTATCGCCACCGCCAGGCCGAAGGCGGTCATCACCAGGGCTTCGCCGATGGGGCCGGCGACTTTGTCGATGGAGGCTTGTCCGGAGACACCGATGGCCAGCAGGGCTTGCAGGATGCCCCAGACGGTTCCGAACAGGCCGATGAACGGCGCCGTGGCGCCGACCGAGGCGAGTACCGCGAGTCCTTTGTGCAGGGACGCGCCGATTCGCGCCTGGCGATGCGCCAGCGCGTCGCCCAGCCATTCGCTCAGCGTGGGGAGGTCGCGCGCGTCTTGTTCTTGCCTTCGCGGTGGGGGCTGCGTCACGCCTTGGCGGTGGAAGGCCAGGGCTTGGTGCGCGGCGTCGGCGAGCTGGCGCAGCGGGCCGTCGTCCGGCAGTGAATCGATGGCGGCGGCGAAGTCTGGCTGTCGCCAGAAGCGCGCCGCTTGCCGCCGCGACCGGTAGAGGCGCAGCAGGCTCCAGGCTTTGTACAGGCTGATCGTCCAGCTCAGGATCGACATCAGCAGCAGCGCCAGGGCGACGCCTTTGATGATCCCGTCGCCTTGTGTCCAGAAATGTTCCAGGTTCCAGGTGTGCATCGTGAATTCCTTTCTCTCTTTCTCTCTCTCTCTTGCTCTCTCGTTCATTTCAATGAGAACTTCAGCGGTACGTCGTACCACATGGCTTCGGCGACGCCGTTGCGCATGCCGGGGACGTAGCGCCAGCGCATCACTGTTTCGCCGACGACCTTGTCCAGCCGGACATAGCCGCTGGAGCGCTTGATGGCGAAGTCCTTGGGCCGGCCGTCGGCGCCGATCAGTACGCGCGCCACGACGAGGCCCTGCTCGCCGAGCCGCCGGCTTTGCTCTGGGTAGACCGGCGG
>JAISQQ010000193.1 GCA_031274075.1 Accumulibacter sp. | reverse complement strand
CGCCGCTCCGCGCCGGTGAAGGCGCCGCTTTCGTGTCCGAAGATCTCGCTTTCGAAGACCGATTCCGGTAGCGCGCCGCAGTTCAGGGCGACGAACGGCCCGGCGCGGCCGCTGCGCGTGTGCAGCGCGTGCGCCGCCACTTCCTTGCCGGTGCCGGTTTCGCCGCGGATCAGGATGTCGACGTCGGTGGCGGCCAGGGAATCGATCGTCCGGGCGACCCGCTGGATGCTTTCCGACGCGCCGATCATCGGGGTTTCGCGCAGCTCGCCGAGCTGTTCGCGCAATACCCGGTTTTCCTGGAGCAGCGCGCGCTTCTCCTGCGCGCGGCGGACGACGTCTACGAGCCGCGCCGCGTTGAACGGTTTTTCGATGAAGTCGTAGGCGTGCGCGCGCATCGCCCGGACGGCCATCGAGATGTCGCCGTGGCCGGTGATCAGTATCACCGGCACGTCGCGCTCGCGCCGCCACATGAGATCGAGCAGTTCGAGTCCGCTCAGGCCCGGCAGGCGCACGTCGCTGACGACGGCCGACGGAGGCTCTTCGTCGAGCGCCGCCACGGCCTGTTCGGCGTCGCGGAAGGCGCGCGCCTCGATGCCGGCCAGCTTCAGCGACTGCATGCAGGCGCGCGTCACCGCCTCGTCGTCCTCGATCAGGTAGACCGGCCACGACGCAAGCGCGCCGTCTTGTGTACTCATGCGCCCTCCAGGGTCACGGTGAATTCCGCGCCGCCTTCTTGGTGATTGCGGGCGTCGAGGCGTCCCCCGAGTTCGCTGGCGATCATGCGCGAGATCGCCAGCCCCAGCCCGATCCCCTGTCCCGCCGGCTTGGTGGTGAAGAACGGCTCAAAGAGACGCGGCAAGGCCGCCCGCGGAATCCCCGGGCCGCTGTCGCGGACGACGATCCGTACCTCTTCGCCGCGCCGTTCCGCCGAGAGGCTTATCCGCCGCTCCGCCGATTCGCGCACGGCGTCTATCGCGTTGAGCAGCAGATTCACCAGCACCTGCTCCAGGCGCTGCGCGTCGGCCCAGGCGCGCAGGCCGTCGGCAACCCCGCGCGCGTCGATCCGCGCCTCGCTGCGCTTGCGCTGCGTTTCGACCAGCATCAGCGCCTGATAGACGACGCCGGCGACGTCGACCGCCTGCCTTTCCGGCGACGGCCGGCGCGTGAAGCTCTTGATCTCGCCGACGATGTGGCCCATGCGCACGGCCATTTGCCGGATCAGGCCGAGATTTTCGCGCACCTCGTCCAGCTTGCCGAGTTCGAGCAGCTCGGCCGCGTTGTCGGCGAAGGTGTGCAAGGCCGTCAAGGGCTGGTTGATCTCGTGGCTGATGCCGGCCGCCATCTGCCCAAGCACCGCCAGCTTGCCCGCCTGTACCGCCGTATCGCGGGTTTCGCGCAGGATGCTTTCCGTCGTCTTCAGCGCGGCCACTTTCTCTTCGAGCGAGACCTTGGTCGCCGTCAGGTCGGCGGTGCGCTCGGCGATGCGCGCCTCCAGGCTGGCGTGCGCCTGGCGCAAGGCCGCGTCCGCCCGGCGCCGTTCGCGGTAGCGCCTGGCGTTCAGGCGGAAGAAGATCGCCAGCGACAGCAGGAAGGCCAGCGCCAGGCTCGCCGCCGCTCCCGCCAGCAGCGCGCTTTGCCGCTCCTGGCGCGTCCGGCTCAACACCAGGATCGACCACCCCAGGCGTCCCGCCGGCGCCGACTGCGCCAGGTAAGCCTCGGCCGGCCGGCCGCGCAGATCGATGCGCAAATATTGTGGCTCGTCCCGCACACGCAGTTCCATCCCGAGCGGGCGCAAGGGCTGGGCGCCATACTGGCGCGAGGCGCCGATCCGCGCCAGGACTTCGGCGGGCAGCGGCGTCAGGGAGTGATATTTGAGTTCGGGCAGCGACGCCAGGAAGACCACGCCGTTGGCGTCGGCCAGGAGTATCGGGTTGCCGTTGCGCGCCAGCGCCTCCTCGAAATCCTCCAGCTTGATCTTGACCACCACGACGCCGATGGGTTCTCCGCCGAGGGCTTCCCCGTTTCCTTCCTTGATCGGCGCGGCCAGGAAATAGCCCGGCTCGCCCGTCGTCGTGCCCACGCCGTAGAAAATTCCGAGCCGGCCTTTCATCGCCTCCTGGAAGTAGGGGCGGAAGTCGTAGTTGTTGCCGACGTAGCTGCCCGGAAGGCCGGCATTGCTGGCCGCCAGGGTCAGTCCGTCCTTGTCGGTCAGGAAAACCGCGTCGAGGCCGGCGCGGTTCTTCACCTCCCGGAGATAGGCGTTCGCCGCGTCGAGCCGCGCGCGATCGGACGGATCGCGCAGCAGCTCCTCCAACCGCTTCTCCATGGCGAGGATGCGGGGCAGGGATTCGTTGCGCGAGAGCAGCGAATCCAGGCTCAGGCGATAGAACTCGAGGTGGCGCCGCGACTCCTGGGCAAGCTGGTCGAGCTGGCGCGCGAAGAAGACGCCGCGCACGCCCCATCCGGCCAGCGCGCAGACGGCCAGGGCCGCGAGCAGGCGCAAGCCGAGCCACATCCAGGGCCGGCCGGAATGACGAAAAAGCGGAAAATGACGAAAACGAGGAAAAAGCAAGGCGGCCATGCGCGCGCGTTCCGTTCGATATAACGCGGAATTATGCGGCCTCGGCCCGCCTTCCGTCACCTCCGGAAACGAGCGCCGCGCGGCGGAAGAAGCAATGAATGCACGCTGTGATACAGCGTCTCCGTCCGCCGCGCCGGTCTGCCCCGCCTAGCCGCCCATGTAGCCGAGCCAGCGCCAGTAGGTCGACCCCATCAGCAAGATCAGCGCAAAGGCGATGATCGTCAGCGGAATGCCGGTGCGCACGAAATCGCGCACTTCGAAGGTATCGGTGCCGTAGGCCACCATGTTCTGCGGCGCGTTGACCGGCAGGATCATGCCGAAGCTGACCACGTATTGCAGGATCATGGTCATGCCGACGACGTTGATCCCCGGCGTCTGCACGCTCTGCAGCACGGAGATGACGATCGGGATCATCGCCGCGGCCAGCGCGGTGGCGCTGGCGAAGCCGAGATGGATGAGTATCAGGAAGAGGCCGAGAACAGCCAGGATCACCAGCGCCGACGCGGTTTCCAGGCCGAACGCGGCGCCGATCCAGGTCGCCAGCCACGGCGCCGCCTGGGTCGACAACAAGGCCGAACCGAGGCTGATGCCGACGCCGAACAGCACCAGCGTCCCCCAGGGAATGACGCTCTGCGCGCTCTTCCATTCCATCACCCCGATGCGCGGCATGAACATCAGGGCGATGGCGACGATGGTCGTGGTCGAGGTATCGAGCGGGTGGAGGATTTTTTCCGTCGACCAGAAGAAGAGGAGCAGCAGCGAGATCGCCAGCAACCGCTTCTCTTCGCCCCGCATCGGCCCCAGGTTTCGCAGCTCCTTTTCGACGATGGCGCGGCCGCCCTCGATTTCCCGCGTCTCGGGGGGCATCATCTTCATCAGCACGAAATACATCACCACCGACATGATCGCCGAGAACGGCGCGGCGGCGATGAACCAGTCCAGCCAAGAAATGTTCACGCCCAACTGCTTCTCGATGAAGCTGACGGCGACCATGTTCTGCGCCGCCGCCGTCTTGATGCCGACGTTCCACAGACTGTCGGCCTGCGCGACGGCGATCATCAGCATGCCCGCGAAGCGGCTCTTCAACGGCACGCCGAAGGCGATGATCACGCCCATCACGATCGGCACCATGCAAGAGACGCGGGCCGTGGTGCTCGGCACGAAGAAGCTGAGCACGAAACCGAGCATGATCACGCCGATCAGCACGCGGTTGGTCTTCGCCCCGACCTTGGACAGCACCAGCAGGGCGATGCGCCGGTCGAGCCCGGTGCGGGTCATCGCCGCCGCCAGGAACAAGGCCCCGCCGACCAGCGCCCAGGCCGTGTTGCTGAACCCTGCCAAGGCGATCGACAAGGCCTTGCCGGTGCCCATCAGCTTGCCCGGATCGGCCACGCTCGGGGAGAAGCCGAGCAAGAGCGCCATCAGCGCCGCGATCACCACCGCGCTGACCGGATAGGCCACGGCCTCGGTCATCCAGACGGTGACCGCGAACGCCAGGATGGCCAGCATGTACTGCCCCGCGACGGGCAAACCAGGGCTATGCGGCAGGAAAACGATCGACAACAGGAACAGGGTCGCCAAGCCCAGCCCAAAGTGCGATAAAACCCGCTTCCGTCCGGCGGCGCCGGGAATACTCCC
>JAISQQ010000176.1 GCA_031274075.1 Accumulibacter sp. | reverse complement strand
GCCTCGATCGGCGCGGCGCTTGCCGGCGGCGGGTCGAAATACATGACCTTGACGACGCGCAGATAATAGAACGCGCCGACGAGCGAGAAAAAGACGGCGACGAGCGCCAGCCACAGGTGTCCGCCGGTAACGGCGGCCTGCAACACCGACAGCTTGGCGAAGAAGCCGACGAAGAACGGGATGCCGGCCATCGAGAACATCATCATCATCATGATTGCCGCATACCAGGAATTGCGCTTGTTCAAACCGGCAAAGTCGCTGATTTCGTCGGCTTCGAAGCCGGCGCGGGAGAGCAGCAGGATCGTGCCGAAAGCGCCCAGGCTGGCGAGGACGTAGGTCACGACGTAGAACATCGACGAGCTGTAGGCGTTGATGATGAAGCGCGGGTCGCCCATGATGACGCCGGTGCCCATGCCGAGCAGCATGAATCCCATGTGCGAGATCGCGGAATACGCCAGCATGCGCTTGATGTTGGTCTGCGCGATGGCGGCGAAATTGCCGACGGCCATCGACAGCACCGACAGGATGATCAGCATCATCTGCCAATCGCGGGAGACGAGAATCAGGCCGTTGACCAGCACGCGGATCACCACGGCGAACGCCGCCAGCTTCGGCGCGCTGGCAATGAACAGCGTCACCGCCGTCGGAGCGCCGTGATACACGTCGGGAATCCACATATGGAAAGGTACCACGCCCAGCTTGAAGGCGATCCCGGCAACCAGGAAAACCAAGCCGAAGGAAACGACGATCCCATCGTACCCTTCTCCCTTGAACAGGCGCTCGGCAAGCGCCGGAATCTCGAGCGTTCCGGTCGCGCCGTAGAGCATCGACATGCCATAGAGCAGCAGGCCGGAGGCCAGCGCGCCGAGCACGAAATACTTCATCGCGGCCTCGGTCGAGGCCACCGAACCACGGTTCATCGCCACCATGGCGTAAAGCGACAGCGACAGCAATTCGACGCCGATGTAGACCGTGAGGAAATGGCTGGCCGAAATCATCACCATCATGCCGAGCGTGGCGAACAGGCACAGCACGTAGAACTCGCCCTTGGCCATCTCCGGGCGATCCAGGACGTAGGCGCGCGAATACGACAGGACGACGAGGACGCTGATATAGACCAGGAATTTCAGGAGATCGCCCATCGGGTCGCCGACGAACATGTTGCTGAAGGTGTAGGAGACTTCTCCGCCGCTGTTCACCAGTATCGTCGCCAGCGCGGCTCCAAGCAGCGCAAGCTGCGTCAGCGCGTAGGTGACGGTCCTGTTCCTGTCCTTGACGAACAGGTCGACGACCAGGATCAGGCAGGCCATCGCCAGCACGAAAATCTCGGCGCTGGCGATGCGCAGCTCGGGAACAACAAATTGCATTTCGGCAAGCGTCATAGCGAATACCAATTATTGGATCTTGCTTACGGAGACGTGGCGCAGCAACTCGTCGACCGAGCTGTGCATGATTTCGGTAACAGGCTGCGGGTAGAGGCCCATGCCCAGCGCGCAAGCCGCCAGCAGCGCGAGCACCAGGAATTCGCGCCGGGTGACGTCGGTCAATTCGGCGACGTGAGGGTTGCCGACGGCGCCGAAAACCACCCGCTTGTACATCCACAGGGTATAGGCGGCTCCGAGGATCATGGTCGATGCGGCGATGAAACCTATCCATAGATTGAACTTGACCGCAGCCATGATGACCATGAATTCGCCGACGAAGCCCGAGGTCGCCGGCAAACCGGCGTTGGCCATGGCAAAGAGCATGAAAAAGGCGGCAAATTTCGGCATCGTATTGACCACCCCGCCGTAATCCGCGATCTGGCGCGAATGCACCCGGTCGTACATCACGCCGATGCAGTAGAACATCGCGCCAGCCACGAATCCGTGCGAAATCATCTGCACCAGCGCACCTTCGACGCCCAGGGGAGTGAAAAGGAAAAAACCGAGCGTCACGAAGCCCATGTGCGCGATCGACGAATAAGCCACGAGTTTCTTCATGTCCTCCTGCGCCAGCGCGACAAAGCCGATATACACGACGGCGATCAGCGACAAGCCGATGATCAGGCCCGAGAAGGCCTGCGAGGCGTCGGGCGCGATCGGCAGCGAAAAGCGCACGAAGCCGTACGCGCCAAGTTTCAGGGCAATGGCAGCCAGCACGATGGAGCCGCCGGTCGGCGCCTCGACGTGGGCGTCCGGTAGCCAGGTGTGCACCGGCCACATCGGCACCTTGACGGCGAAAGCCGCCAGGAAGGCCAGGAATATCCATTGCTGCGTCGCCAGCGGCAGCGGCATCCGATGCCAATCCAGGATAGCGAAACTGCCCGAATCGAAGTACAGGTAAATCAGCGAGACGAGGAACAGGAGCGATCCCATCAGGGTGAACAGGAAGAACTTGAAGGCGGCGTAAACCCGTCTCGGACCGCCCCAGACGCCGATGATCAAATAAAGCGGGATCAGCGAAGCTTCGAAAAAGACATAGAACAACATGCCGTCGAGCGCGGTGAAGATGCCGTTGAGCAGGCCCGACATGATCAGGAAGCAGGCGTTGTACTGCGCCACCTTGCTCTCGATCACCTTCCAGCCGGCGAGCACCACGATGACGGTGATGAAGCTGTTGAGAATGACGAAAAGCATCGAAATACCGTCGACGCCCAGATGGTAGTGGATGTCGAAGCGCGGAATCCACGGCAGGATCTCCACGAACTGCATCGCCGGCGTCGTCGTATCGAAGCCGGTATACAGCGGCAAGGTCACGAGCAGGCCGGTCAGCGCGCCGGCTATCGCCAGCATGCGCGCGCGCGGCGAATTCCGGTCGGCGCCGGCAAACAGCACGATGAAGCCCGCGAAGATCGGCACCCAGACGGCTAGCGAGAGAATCGGCAATCCTGACATAGTGTTCCCAGTCGTTATTCGGTTCAGGCGCGCAAGAGCCAAATCGAAAGCAGCGCGCAGACGCCAAAGATCATCGTGAAGGCATAGTGGTAGATATGGCCGGATTGGAACAGGCGCGCCAGCATGGCGATCCCGCCCACGACGCGCACCGAGCCGCCGACGATCAGGCCGTCGATGACTCCGGCATCTCCGCCCCGCCACAATCCGCGGCCGAGCAGGCGGGCGCCGCCGGCGAACACCCGCTCGTAGAATTGGTCGAAATAGTATTTGTTTTCGAGCAGCGTATAAACCGGCCCGCAAATGGCCTTGGCCGCCGCCGGAATTCCGGGCATCTTGAGATAGCAGAACCAGGCCGAAATCACGCCGGCAAGCGCCAGCCAGAACACCAGCGACGACAGCGCGTGCGCCGCCATCGCCAGCGCGCCTTGGAAATCGCGCGTCAGTTCCTCCATCACCGGATGGGCCTGCCCATCGACGAAAATGGCGTCCCCGAAGAAGCCGCCGTACAGCATCGGCTCGATGGTCACGTAGCCGATGAAGACCGACGGGATCGCCAGCAAAACCAGCGGCACGGTCACCACCCAGGGCGTCTCGTGCGGCTTCTGTCCCGGCGCCAGGCCATGGTGCTCCACGGTTTTCCTGTCGTCGTGATCCCCTGCGTGCGCGTCGTGCCCCTGCGTTCCGGCATGCGGCTTGCCGAAACGCTCCTCGCCGTGAAACACCAGGAAGTACATGCGGAACGAATAGAACGCGGTAATGAACACGCCGGCCATCACGGAGAAATAGGCGAATCCGGAACCCGCGATGTGTGACAGCTTGACCGCCTCGATGATCGAGTCCTTCGAGTAGAAACCCGAGAAGAAAGGCGTTCCGATCAGCGCCAGCGAGCCGATCAGCGAGGTCAGCCAGGTAATCGGCATGTACTTGCGCAGCCCGCCCATATTGCGGATGTCCTGGTCGTGATGCATGCCGATGATCACCGAGCCGGCGGCCAGGAACAGCAGCGCCTTGAAAAAGGCGTGCGTCATCAGATGGAAAATGGCCACGGAATACGCCGACGCGCCCAGCGCCACGGTCATGTAGCCCAGCTGCGACAGGGTGGAATAGGCGACCACGCGCTTGATGTCGTTCTGGATGACGCCGAGAAAGCCCATGAACAGCGCCGTGATCGAGCCGACGACGATGACAAACGACAAGGCGGTATCCGAAAGCTCGAACAGCGGCGACATGCGCGCGACCATGAAAATACCGGCGGTCACCATGGTCGCCGCGTGGATCAGCGCGGAAATCGGGGTCGGGCCTTCCATCGAGTCGGGCAGCCAGACGTGCAATGGCACCTGCGCCGACTTGCCCATCGCGCCAATGAACAACAGGATGCAGGTGACACTGAGCAACGAAACCGTCGAGGAATCCCCGCCCGGAAACAGGCTGATCGTCGCGCCGGCCAGATCCCTGGCCTGGGCGAACACCGGCTGGTAGTCGAGCGTGCCGAAATTGGCCAGCACCAGCCCGATGCCCAGGATGAAGCCGAAATCGCCGACCCGGTTGGCGAGAAAGGCCTTGAGGTTGGCGAAAATGGCCGTCGGGCGGGTATACCAGAAGCCGATCAGCAGGTAGGACACCAGGCCGACGGCTTCCCAGCCGAAAAACAACTGCATGAAATTGTTGCTCATCACCAGCATCAGCATGGAAAAGGTGAACAACGAGATGTAGCTGAAAAAACGGTTGTAGCCGGGGTCGTCGTGCATGTAGCCGATGGTGTAGATGTGCACCATCAGCGAGACGAAGGTCACCACCAGCATCATCGTCACCGTCAGCGAATCGATCAGGAAACCGACCTGGAAGACATGATCGCCCGAGGACAGCCACCGATATACCGTACCGTCGAAGGTATGCCCCGCCGCCACGTCGTTCCAGATGAAAATCGACGCCACGAAGGCGACGGCCACGCCGGCGATCGCCGCCGCGTGGGCCAGCCGCCGGGGAATCACGCGGCAGAACAGGCCGGCGACGATCGCCCCGAGCAAGGGGGCCAGGGGGACCAGCAGGTAGAGTTTTTGCATTTCCATGTTCAACCCTTCAGGCTGTCCAGATCATCCACGTGGATGGTCTTCAGGTTGCGGAACAGCGCGACGAGAATGGCAAGGCCGATCGCCGATTCGGCGGCGGCCACGGTCAGGACGAAAAAGACGAACACCTGCCCGGCCAGATCCTGCAGGTAATGCGAGAAAGCGATGAAATTGATATTGACGGCCAGCAGCATCAACTCGATCGACATCAGGATGATGATCAGGTTTTTCCGGTTCAGGAAAATCCCGACGATGCTGATCGCGAACAGGATCGCGCCTAATATCAGGAAATGGGACAGTGTCAGTGTTAACAAGATGCCTCCCCGATGACTCCGTGCGGACGGCAAGCGCCGGCCGCACAACATTCCATGGTCAAATCCGCCGCACGTCAATCACGCTTTTCGGCCGGCATGCGCACGATGCGCAGGCGATCCCCGGCCTTGACGAAAACCTGCCGCGACGGATCGACCGATTTACTCTTGCGCTTGCCGCGGAGCGTGAGCGCGACCGCGGCGACGATGCCCACCAGCAGCACCACCGAAGCCAGCTCGAACGGATAGACGTATTCGGTAAACAACAGCCGTCCGACCGCCTGCACGTTGCTGTACCCCGCTTCCGCCTGCGGAACATCGCTTTCCAGCGCCCCCCAGTAGCGGCTGACCAGCACCAGCCCCATCTCGGCGACCACCAGCAGGGCGACGATCGAACCGAGCGGCAGATAACTCCAGAACCCCTCGCGCAGGCGGTCGAGATCGATGTCGAGCAGCATGACGACGAACAGGAACAGCACCATGACCGCGCCGACGTAAACCAGGATGAGCGCGATGGCCAGGAATTCGGCCTGCAGCAGGATCCACACGCCGCTGGCGCTGAAAAAGGCCAATACGAGATGCAGCGCCGCGTGCACCGGATTGCGCAGGGTCACCACGCGCAGGCTGGCGATCACCAGGATCGCCGCCAGGAAATAAAAGACGAAGGTTCTGAATTCCATCGTATCGGCGCCTGTCAGCGGTATTTGGAATCGAGCTCGCGGTCGGCGGCGATCTGCGCTTCATAACGATCGCCGTTGGCCAGCAGCATGGATTTGGTGTAGTACAGATCGCTCCGGCTCTCGCCGTGGGACTCGAAGACGCGCGTCATGACGATCGCGTCGACGGGACACGCCTCCTCGCAGAAACCGCAGAAAATACACTTGTTCAAATCGATGTCGTAGCGCGTCGTCCGCCGCGAGCCATCCTCGCGCTCGCCCGACTCGATGCTGATCGCCATCGCCGGGCAGGCCGCTTCGCACAGCTTGCAGGCGATGCAGCGCTCCTCGCCGCCGGCATAGCGCCGCAGCGCGTGCAGGCCGCGGAAACGGAAGCTTTGCGGCGTCTTTTCCTCGGGATAGAACACCGTGGTCTTGCGCGCGAAGGCAAGACGCCCGGTCACGGACAAGCCCTTGCACAGTTCCTTGAGCAAAAGGCTGTTGAATATTTCCTTCATCGAACCCATGACCCGCCTCTCACTTCCAGATATTCCAGGGCGACAGCATCCAGCACGCGACCACCGCCAGCCACACCAGGCAGACCGGGATGAGCACTTTCCAGCCGAGGCGCATGACCTGGTCGTAGCGATACCGCGGGAAAGTCGCGCGCACCCAGTAAAACAGCACCAGCACGCCGAGTATCTTGAGCAGCAGCCAGAAAATGCCGTCGGGCAGGAAGGACAGCGGCGACAGCCAGCCCCCCAGGAACAGCAGGCTGACCAGCGTGCAGCCCATGAGCATCGCGGTGTATTCGGCCAACTGGAACACCGCGAAGGCCATCCCCGAGTACTCGACGTGGTAGCCGATGATTTCCGACTCGCCTTCGGTCAGGTCGAAGGGCGAACGGTTGCACTCGGCAAACGTCGAGACGATGTACGCCACGAATATGGGCAGGAGCGGCAGCCAGTTCCACGACAGGAAGGTCAGGCCCATGCCGGCGAACAGCCCGCGGCCCTGCCCCTGGACGATGTCCCCCAGGTTGAGGCTGTTCGAGACCATCAGCACGACTACCAGGGCCAGGCCCATCGGAACCTCGTAGGAAATCATCTGCGCCGCGGAACGCATGGCGCCGAAAAAGGCGTACTTGGAGTTCGGCGCCCAACCGGCCAGGATGATTCCATAAACCCCCACGGAAGTGACCGACATCACGAACAGCAGGCTGGCATTGACGTTGGCCAGGACGAAGAAATCGCTGAACGGGATCACCGCCCAGGCGATCAGCGCCGGCGCGAAGGAAAACAAGGGCGCGAGAAGATATACCGCCTTGTCCGCGTGCGTGGGGATCACGACTTCCTTGAGCAAGACCTTGACGCCGTCGGCCACCGGCTGGAGAAGACCCCACGGCCCGACGCGATTCGGCCCGACGCGCACCTGGATCCAGCCGATCACCTTGCGCTCGGCGTAGGTCGCGTAAGCCACCGCCCCCAGCAAGGGCGCGACGATGAGCATCGCCTTGACCACCGTCCACACGACGGTGACGATGTCCGGCCAGGCGCTCCCGAAGATATCCTCGCCCAACTGCATCGCCCAGTCCACACAGGGCATCAGGAACCCTGGCAGCAATAGTTGAAGCGTCTCGAGCATCATGCGCGCTCCACGTTGATTGGTCCGAACATCTCGCCCAGCGCGGCGGTCGCCGCATGCGCCGCCGCGACCCGGACGCAGCCCGGAGGCACGCCGGCGTCGGCGCGGACCGCCAAGAAGACTTCCCCCTGCCCCTGTTTCACTTTTACCCGCGCTTCAGCGGTCAGCGCGAGCCGGTCGAAGGTCAGCGGATGGATGCGCGCCACGGGTTCGGCCGCGTCCCGCGTCCGCTGCAACGCGGGCGCCCGGCGCGCCAGCGCGTCGGCGAAATGGATCGGCACGTCGGCAATGCGCTCCAGCCCTTCAGCGACCGCGGCCGCACCCTCGACCGGAGCCAGGGGCAGGTCGATGCCGTTGTCCAGGTTGCCGACGAACGAAGCGCCGGCGGGAATGAACTCGTCGCGCACCGCTTCGCTCGACTCGTATTCGAATCCGGGAAGCGCCAGCACGTTGCCAAGGACGCGCAGCACCTTCCAGCCCGGACGCGCGTCGCCCCGCGGACGGCACACGCCGCCTACGCCCTGCACGCGCCCCTCGGTATTGACGTAGGTGCCGGAGGTTTCGGTAAACGCCGCCAGCGGCAAGAGCACGTCGGCGTAATCCATCGCCGCCTCGTTCCGGAACGGCGTCATCGCCACCACCAGATCCGCCTGCCGGAGCGCGGCGACCGCCTCCTGGGGATTGGCGCAATCGAATTCCGGTTCGACGCCCAGCAGGAGATAAGCCTTGCGCGCCTGGGCGAACATCCGCCGCGCGTCGAGCCCGCCGGCGGAAGGCAGCGCGCCCGCGACATAGCCGCCGACGCTGTTGGCGGCTTCACCGATGAACCCCAGTGACGCGCCGGTCAGCCGGGCCAGCTCGGCGCCAAGCGCGTGCAACTGCCCGGCCTGCCCGACCTGCTCGGCCACGTTGCCGAGGAAAACCGCCTTCTTCCCGGCTTCCGCCAGGCTCCCGGCGATGGCTCTCGCCTGCTCGCCCGGCTCGATCTCTTCGAGCCCGGCGGGGACCGCCGCTCCGCGCAGCAGCGCCACGGCCTTGACCACGCCCGCCAGCGTGCCGGCCAGGTTCCGCGGCGCGACCGCGATCTGCGCGTGCAGATCGATCAGCGAATCGTCGCCGCTCACCGAGACGACGCTTACCTTGCCGCCTTTTTTGGCCAATTGGCGCAGCCTTTGCGCAAACAGCGGATGATCCTTGCGCAGGAAACTGCCGACCACCAGCGCGGCGTCCAGCTCCCCGATTTCTGCAATGCGCATCCCCAGCCAGGGCGTACCGGCGCGTTTGCCGTCGCTGGAAAAATCACTGCGCCGCGGGCGGAAATCGACGTTGCCGGAACCCAGGCCGCGCACGACCTTCTGCAAGAGATACAGTTCCTCGGCGGTCGAATGCGGCGACGCCAGCGCCGCGATCGACTCGGCGCCGTGATTCCTGGCGACGTCCTTCAGGGCATGGGCCAGGTAGTCGAGCGCCACGTTCCATTCGACTTCGCGCAAGGCGCCGTCGACCCGGATCATCGGCTTGGACAGACGCTCCGCTGAATTCAAGGCTTCGTAGGAGAAACGGTCCTTGTCGGAAATCCAGCATTCGTTGATCTCTTCGTTTTCCCTGGGCAGCACGCGCATCACGCGCTCGTTCTTCACCTGCACCGTCAGGTTCGTTCCCAGGCTGTCGTGCGGACTGACCGACTTGCGGCGCGACAGCTCCCAGCTTCGCGCCGAATAGCGGAACGGCCTGGAGGTCAAGGCCCCCACCGGGCAAAGATCGATCATGTTGCCGGAAAGCTCGGAATCGACGCTCCGCCCGAGGAAGGTCTGGATCTCCGAATGCACGCTGCGATTGGCCATGCCCAGTTCCATCACCCCGGCGATTTCCTGGCCGAAGCGGACGCATCGCGTGCAGTGGATGCAGCGCGACATTTCCTGCATCGAGATCAGCGGCCCGACATCCTTGTGCAAAACGACGTGCTTGGCTTCCCGGAAGCGCGACGCCGTGCCGCCGTAGCCCACCGCCAGATCCTGCAACTGGCATTCGCCGCCCTGGTCGCAGATCGGGCAGTCGAGCGGATGATTGAGCAGCAGGAACTCCATCACCCCCTTTTGCGCCGCCGCCGCCAGCTCGGAATGGGTGAACACCTTCATTCCGTTGGTCACCGGCGTGGCGCAGGCGGGCAGCGGCTTCGGGGCTTTTTCGACCTGGACCAGGCACATCCGGCAGTTGGCCGCGATGGACAGCTTCTTGTGGTAGCAGAAATGAGGAATATAAGTGCCCAAGGCCCGCGCGGCGTCCATGATCGTGCCGCCGGGAGGCACCTGAACTTGCTTGCCGTCAATCTCGATGTCTAGCATATCGCCGCCTTAAACCGTCGCCTTGAAGAAGGTGCTGCCGGCGCGTTGCACTTCCGGCGGGACGAGACATTTCCCGTTTTCGACGTGGTACTCGAATTCGTCCCGGAAATGCTTGAGAAAACCCTGCACCGGCATCGAAGCCGCGTCGCCCAGGGCGCAAACGGTCCGTCCCATGATGTTCGCCGTGATGCCGCGCAGGAGATCCAGGTCCTCCGGACGCCCCGCTCCGTGTTCGATCCGATGCACGATCCCGTACAGCCAGCCGGTGCCTTCGCGGCACGGTGTGCACTGGCCGCAGGATTCCTCGTGGTAGAAATACGACAGGCGTTCCAGCGCCTTGACCATGCAGGTCGTCTCATCCATCACGATGACCGCGCCGGAGCCCAGCATCGAACCCGCCTTGCTGATGGCGTCGTAGTCCAGGGTGCAATCCATGATCACTTCCGCCGGCAGGACCGGCGCGGACGAGCCTCCCGGGATGCAGGCTTTCAGCTTGCGCCCGCCGCGCATGCCCCCGGCCATTTCGAGCAGGGTGGCGAACGGCGTGCCGAGCGGGATCTCGTAATTGCCCGGACGGTTGACGTGCCCGGACACGGAAAACAGTTTGGTGCCGGCGTTGTTCGGCTTGCCGGCCTCGAGATAGGCCTCGGCGCCCATGTTCAGGACGAAGGGCACCGCGGCGAAGGTCTCGGTGTTGTTGATCGTGGTCGGTTTTCCATAGAGGCCCACGCTGGCGGGAAACGGCGGCTTGAAGCGCGGCTGCCCCTTCTTGCCCTCGATCGATTCGAGCAGCGCCGATTCCTCGCCGCAAATGTAGGCCCCGTAGCCGTGGTGGGCGAACAACTCGAAATCGAAACCCGAGCCGAGGATGTCCTGGCCGACGAATCCGGCGGCGCGCGCCTCGTCGAGCGCTTCCTCGAAGCGCTTGTACATATCCCAGATTTCACCGTGAATGTAGTTGTAGCCGCGCGCCGCGCCGACCGCGTAGGCGGCGATCACCATGCCCTCGATCACCGCGTGCGGATTGCAGCGCAGGATATCGCGATCCTTGAAGGTCCCCGGCTCGCCCTCGTCGGTGTTGCAGACGATGTATTTGCCGTCCTTGAAATCCTTCGGCATGAAGCTCCACTTCAGGCCGGTGGGAAAGCCCGCGCCGCCGCGTCCGCGCAGACCCGATTTCTTGATTTCGCCGATCAGCTGGTCCGGGGAAATCCTGTCCTCGAAAATCCTTGCGAGAGCCTTGTAGCCGCCCCGCTTGACGTAATCCTGCAGACGCCACGCGGCGTCGCCGTCCCAACCGACGGTCAATATCGGGTTGATCGCGCCGAGGATTGCCATTATTCGAGATCCTCCAGCAGTTTGTCGATTTCCTCCGGCTGCATGCGGCCGCACATGCGCCGGTTGTTCACCAGCAGGACCGGCGCGTCGCCGCAGGCGCCCATGCACTCGCCTTCCTTGAGCGTGAACCTTCCATCCGGGGTCGTCTCGTTGAAGCCGATGCCGAGTTTACTCTTGAGATACCCGGCGGCGTCGACGCCGCCCGACAATAGGCACGGCAGGTTGGTGCACACCGTCAACTTGTGCCTGCCGACCGGCTCGAGATCGTACATGTTGTAGAAACTCGCCACCTCGTAGGCGGCGATCGGCGGCATCCCCAGATAATTCGCCACGAACTCGATCGCTTCGCCCGGCAGCCAGTCCAGTTCTTCCTGCGCAATGGCCAGCGCCGCCATCACCGCCGACTGTTTCTGCCCGGCGGGATACTTGGCGATCTCGCGATCGATTTTCTGTATGGACTCTTTAGTCAACATCAGCGGTCTATCTCGCCAAAAATGATATCGATATTGCCGATGATGGCCACCACGTCGGCAATCATGTGGCCGCGCACCAGTTCGTCGATGGCCGCCAAGTGGGCGTAGGCGCCCGAACGAATCTTCAGCCGGTAAGGCTTGTTGGCGCCGTCGGAAACGACATAGACGCCGAATTCCCCCTTGGGATTCTCGACGGCCGAATAAACCTCTCCTTCCGGGACGTGGATACCTTCCGAACACAGCTTGAAATGGTGGATCAAGGCTTCCATGTTCGACTTCATGCCGGCGCGAGGCGGCGGCGCCACCTTGTAATTGTCGCAAATGACCGGGCCCGGATTGGCGCGCAGCCAGTCGATGCACTGCTGGATGATGCGGTTCGACTGGCGCATTTCGTTGATGCGCACCAGATAGCGGTCGTAGCAATCGCCCGTCGCCCCGACCGGAATGTCGAAATCGAGGCGGTCATAAACCGCGTAGGGCTGCTTCTTGCGCAGATCCCAGGCAAAACCGGAACCGCGCAGCATGACGCCGGTGCAGCCGAGCTGCAAGGCGCGCTCGGGCGAGACGACGCCGACATCGACCAGGCGCTGCTTCCAGATGCGGTTGTCGGTGAGCAGGGTCTCGTAGTCGTCGACGATCTTCGGGAAACGGCTGACGAAATCCTGCAGGAAATCGAGGAAGCTTCCGCTCCGCGCCTCGTTCAACTGCTTGAGCCGGGCGCCGTTCTTCCACTTGGATTCCTTGTATTGCGGCATGCTGTCCGGCAAATCGCGGTAGACCCCGCCGGGGCGGTAATACGCCGCGTGCCAGCGCGTTCCGGAAACCGCCTCATAGCAATCGACCAGATCCTCGCGTTCGCGCACGGCGTACAGCATCATCGACATGGCGCCGACGTCGAGGCCGTGCGAGCCGATGAACAGGAGATGGCTCAACAGGCGGGTAATCTCGTCGAACATCACCCGGATGTATTGCGCGCGAACCGGCGCCTCGATGCCCAGCATCCGCTCGACGGCCAGGCAGTAGGCGTGCTCGCTGCACATCATCGACATGTAGTCGAGCCGGTCCATGTAAGGCAGCGCCTGGACCCAGGTTTTCGTTTCCACCAGCTTCTCGGTGCCCCGATGCAACATGCCGATGTGCGGATCGGCGCGCGTGACGACCTCGCCGTCGAGTTCGAGCACCAGGCGCAACACCCCATGCGCCGCCGGATGCTGGGGGCCGAAATTGAGGGTGTAGTTCTGGATATCAGGCATTTTCCACGTTCCCGTAGTTCTCTTCCCGCACGGTCCGGGGCGTTATCTCGCGCGGCTCGATGCTGACCGGCTGATAGACGACGCGCTTCTGTTCCGGATCGTAGCGCATTTCGACGTAGCCGCTGACCGGGAAATCCTTGCGGAAGGGATGCCCGACGAAGCCGTAATCGCACAGCAGGCGGCGCAGGTCGGCATGCCCCGGGAAGACGATCCCGAATAGGTCGAAAGCCTCCCGCTCGAACCAGTTGGCCGAGTTCCAGACGGAGACGATCGACGGCACCGCGGGAAAATCGTCGTCGGGCGCGAAACAGCGGACGCGAAGACGCCAGTTGTGAGTCACCGAAGTCAGGTGGGTGACGACGGCAAAGCGCTTTCCCTTCCACCGCCCGTCGCCATAGGCCGAATAATCGACGCCGCAAAGGTCGATCAACTGTTCGAAGCGGAGTTCCGGCTCGTCGCGCAGCTTCAGCATCGCTTCCATATAGACGGCGGCATCGACATCGATGCTGATCTCGCCAAGGGCCGTCCGCAGCCCGGCGATCCGCTCCCCGAGATGCTTTTGCAGATTCTGGCCGAGCAGTTCAAGCTTGGTGGACATGAAGTTCTTTCGGATCGATTAACGGGCGATGGTGCTGGTGCGGTGGATCTTGTCCTGCAATTGCAGGATGCCGTACAGCAGCGCCTCCGACGTGGGAGGGCAGCCGGGAATATAGATGTCGACCGGAATGATGCGGTCGCAGCCGCGCACCACGGAATACGAGTAATGGTAGTAGCCGCCGCCGTTCGCGCAGGAACCCATCGAAATGACCCAGCGCGGTTCGGCCATCTGGTCATAGACCTTCCTCAAGGCCGGAGCCATCTTGTTGGTCAGCGTTCCGGCGACGATCATCACGTCGGAGTGGCGCGGACTCGGGCGAAAGACGATGCCGAAACGGTCGAGGTCGTAGCGCGAGCAGCCGGTGTGGATCATCTCCATCGCGCAGCAGGCCAGGCCGAAAGTCACCGGCCACATCGAGCCGGTGCGCATGTAGTTGATCAGCCGGTCGGCGTTCGTGGTGATGAAGCCTTCCTGGAGAATTCCCTCGATACCCATTCTTCAATCACTCCCAATCGAGCGCGCCACGAGCCCACGCATAGACGTAGCCGACCACCAGAATCGCTATGAAAACAAGCATTTCCACGAAACCGAACCACTTCACCGAATCGGTCTGCACGATTTCCTTGAAGATCGTCGCCCACGGCAGCAGGAAGGCGACTTCCAGGTCGAAGAGAATGAACAGGATCGAAATCAGGTAGTAGCGGACGTCGAACTTGGCGCGCGCGCCGTCGAACGCCTCGATGCCGCATTCGTAGCGCGAAAGCTTTTCGCTGTCGGGACGATGGGGCGCGAGCACCAGCCCGGAGATCACGGGCGCCACCGCGAAAACGATACTGATCAGAACGAAAACAAGCACCGGGAAGTAGTTTTCCAGCATGATCGATCACGCCCTCTGTTGTAAAACGAAGCCATCCTCACGAAACGACTGTACCTGGTGCCGACGATGAGACTCGAACTCATACGACCGAAGTCACTACCCCCTCAAGATAGCGTGTCTACCAATTCCACCACGTCGGCGCAACTACGTCATCCACGTCATACGGCGAGACTGCACGAGGAAAGGCACTCCCGCCGCCCAACAATCCCGTTTACCTGGGAATATCCTTTGTCCTGGAATCAGGATCCGCGGAACCTCCGGCGCCCTCGCCTTCCGCCGGAACGGGCGTCGTCGGGACAGGCGGCGATTGTACCGCATCCTGCATCACGCTGCCAGATATCCGGGGCCTTTCGGAAGCCAGATAGGCCAGCGAAAGGCTGGTCAGGAAAAAAATGACCGCGAGCGCCGCCGTCGTCCTGCTGAGAAAATTGGCCGAACCGGTCGCGCCGAACAGACTGCCGGACGCCCCGCTGCCGAACGCCGCGCCCATGTCCGCGCCCTTGCCGTGCTGAACCAGCACCAGCCCGATGATGCCGAGCGCGACGATCACGTGAACCATCAGGATGATCGAGAAAAAATAGTCCATTTTGTCGAATTACCGCGGCGCGGCCGCGCAGATGGAAAGGAAATCGGCCGCCACCAGCGAAGCGCCTCCGATCAGGCCGCCGTCGATGTCCGGCATGGCGAAAAGCTCCGCCGCGTTGCCCGGCTTCACGCTTCCGCCGTAGAGAATCCGCAGTCCGTCGGCCACCTTCGCGTCCGCCTGCGCGATCCGGGCGCGAATGGCGGCATGCACCTCCTGCGCCTGCGCGGAAGTCGCCGTCCGCCCGGTGCCGATCGCCCACACCGGCTCGTAGGCGACGACCGCCCCGGAAAACGCCACGACCCCGACGCGGCCCAGCACGGCGTCGATCTGGGCGGAAACCACTTCGAGCGTCCCGCCCGCGTCACGCTGTTCCAGGGTCTCCCCGACGCAGAGCACCGGCCTCAGCCCGGACGCCAGCGCGGCGGCGAACTTCTCGGCGACCAGCTTGTCGGATTCGCCGAAAATCGACCGGCGCTCGGAATGCCCGACCAGCACATAACGGCAACCGAAATCCTGCAACATCGCCGCGCTCACCTCGCCGGTGAAAGCGCCCTGCGCCTGCTCGCTGAGATTTTGCGCCCCCCACGCCACCGGCGTCCCGCCCAGCAGCGACTGCGCCTGGGCCAGATAGGGAAAAGGCACGCACACCGCAACCGCTACGCCATCCAAGCCCGACACCCCGGCCACGACATCCTGCAACAATTGCTGGTTGGCCTTGAGCCCGCCGTGCATTTTCCAGTTTCCTGCAACAAGCTTCTGACGCATAGCATACCCTGTGCGAAAAAAAGGGATTATAGCCACGGGCGGCGCGGATGGTCAATCGGATGGACGCACGCCGCGCGGATCCTTCCATCCCCCTTCCCCGCTCGCTTGAATTCTGATCCTCATAGCGCTGGCACGGCGATCCCGTTTCCCGTTCTTCGAATCGAGGGCGCCGACGTAGCGCCAGCCGCGCCGGATTTCAGCGACCCGGAAGGGGAAGCAAACCCCTTCCAGCTTCGTTCAACCCAGGCTTGCCTGGCGTCGTCTCTTTCTTCTTCCATAGAAAAAAATTCCCAACTCGAGCAGGACGGGCAAGGCCATTATTATGCCGGCCATGCGGACTTTTCCCAGAAAACCCTCGAACTGCCGATTGAGTTGGACTTCTATGATTTCGGCGAACAGCCCTCCCTCGAGGCTCATTATCATGCCGTTGGTCATGAACCCGCCGACGCTGTCGGGGGAAAGTCCGAGCGATCCCATCGCTTCGGACAATTTCGCGGCGAGAATGTCCAACAACTGTTTCGTGAGTGTCTCGGATATCGAGTTGCGGATCGGCGCGAGAAGCGAATTGAGCGCGGGATAATCCCGAAGCTTTGAGGCGAAGGCCTCGTCAACGACCGTGGAGACGGTTTTCGCTACGCTCGGCAGGCCGGCGTCGAGGCCCGCCCTCCCCCCGGTCAATTTCCTGATCTCGCCGTCGGCGCGTCGCGCGGCGCTCACCGACAGGCCCACAATGTCCTGGCGAAGCTGGGCGAAGAAAGACAGCGCCTCCGTCTGGACCGCCGAGATGGTGAACCACGCAATGCAAAGCGCGGCCAGGGCCGCCGGGATATAAAGGTAGTACAGTTTGACGATTATTGAATGAAATTTCCCGTCTCGCTTGAACAAGCCCAGCCTTCTCATTATTAGCGTTATGACCACCCCCGAGAAAAGCCCGATGACCGCGCCCTTGAGAACAGCAAAGCCTATGCTGGCGTATCCTATCGAAGACAACAAAGTCATGCGGCATCCTTTCTCTTCTTTCGCCCCTATAAGGCTGATGGAATCCTGCGACAACCGGACCGGTAATTGAGCCAACAACCACGCCCGTTCCATGAAAATAGCTCATTGGATTCAGGCCATCCAGAATAGTTCATTGGATTCAGGCTATCCACGCCGATCACCCACCGACCACTCCTCTACCCAGGGCAATCGAGTGAGAAACGATAAGCGCTTGAAACAACAAGAACTCTCGGAAGCTGTTTTAGAAATCAGAAAGACGTTTGAGAAGTAGATGGATCATCCAGGGTAGGGCGCGATCTCCGAGCGCGCCGGGGGGCGGCGGTTTCGGAGAAACCGCCCTACCTTCACCCTGCCCTACCTTCACCCTGCCCTGCCTTCACCCAGGGCTTGAATTGAGGTTTTTGGGATCTAAGCATTTCTCGTACCATTTTTTTAAAACAGCTTCTGATATTCCCGACACGGCAAAAAAAACCGGCGTTTGCCGGTTTTTTTCAAGGCGCCTCCCGCCTAGCGCAGCGCCAGTCCTTCGCTGACGATCTTGGGAGTGATGAACACCAGCAATTCCGTCTTGTCGTCAATCCATTCGCGATTCTTGAACAGCCAGCCGATATACGGCAGGTCGCCGAAGAAAGGAATCCGGTTGGTCGTATCGGACAGTTTCTGCGTGTAGATGCCACCAATGACCACCGTGCCGCCGTTCTCCACCAGCACCTCGGTCTTGACGTGCTTGGTGTCGATGGCGATTCCGGAACCCGTCGACAATGCCGTGTTGGGCGTGTCCTTGTTGACGTCGAGCGTCATCGTCACCCGGCCGTCCGGCGTAATCTGCGGCTTCACCTTCAGGGAAAGATTGGCCTTGCGGAATGAAACGCTCGTGGCAAAGCCCGTCGATTCCTGGTAGGGAATCTCGACCCCCTGTTCGATCAAGGCCTCGACCTGGTTGGCCGTCATGACCCGCGGACTCGAAATGACCTTGCCTCTGCCGTCGGATTCGAGCGCGGTTATTTCCAGATCCAGATACTTGGTCATTTTCGAGTTGAACAGCGTGAGGTCAAAGCTGCCTGGAGTACTGGTTGCCGACGTGGCGGGAAGATTCACCAAACCCAAGCCTCCGAAATTATTGGCGGAATTGACCCAGGCTGTGTCTCTGCTCTTGGTAAAGCTCTTACCATCAGCCGAGGGGGTCAATGACCCGGTTCCCAGGCGAACGCCAATGCTTTTCGCGAACGAATCTCCGGCCTCGACGATACGCGCTTCGATCATCACCTGCCGCACCGGCACGTCGATCTTGGCGATCATCGCCCGGACGTCGTCGAGGCGGCTGGGGGTGTCCTGGACGAACAGGATGTTCGAACGGTCGTCGAGCAAGGCGCTGCCGCGCTTCGACAGGATCGTCTGCTTCGGATCGGACAGCAGCTTCTTGACGTCGGCCCCCTTGATGTAATTCATCTGGAAGCTCTCGGTATGCAGGGGTTCGAGATCCCCGATCTGAAGCCTCGCCTCGTATTCGAGTTTTTCCTTGATGGCGATTTCCTCGCGCGGCGCGACCAGAATGACGTTGCCATTCTTGCGCATGTCGAGCCCCCGTTGGTTCAGGATGATGTCGAGCGCCTGATCCCAGGGGACGTCTTTCAGGATGAGCGTGATCGAGCCGCCCACCGAGTCGCTGACCACGACGTTCAGGCCGGTAAACTCGCCGATCACCTGCAGCAGGCGCCGCACCTCGACGTTCTGGAAGTTGAGCGACAGCTTCTCTCCCTGGTAGCCAACCCGAAGCAGTTTGTGCGGATCCTCGATGATCGGCTTGACCTCGATGACGAATTGATTGTCCGTCTGATAGGCGTTGTGTTCCCACAAGCCCTTCGGCTCGATGGTCATGCGCGCGTTCGGGCCTTGCTGGACGGTGCTCACGGAAACCACCGGCGTGGCGAAGTCGGTGACGTCGAGCTTCTTGCGCAATCCTTCGGGGACGGTGACCTTGATGAAATCGACGATCAGCGAATGCCCCTGCTGGCGGATATCGATGCCGGCATTCGAATCGTTCAGATCCACCGAAATGCGTGCTTCCCCGTCTTTTCCGCGGTGGAACGCGATATCGCGGATGCCGTTGGCCGTCGCCGCCGGCGCCTGCGAAAAATGTTCCACCGGCTGGCTGACCCCGCCTTCCTGCCAAGACCGGCCCACACTGGGAGTCAAGGCGAGAAGCAGGGAATTGCCTTCGATGCTCGTCTCGTAGTTCATGCTTCGATTCAGATTGAGCACGACCCGGGAGCGGTCGTCCGACTGGACGATATTCACGCTTTTCAGATCGCCCTCGTTGAAGGTTTGCATGGGCTTCCCCGTCCCGTTCACGGTATTGGGGAAATCCAGGGCGATGCGCGCTGGAGAAGCCACGCTGAAGCCGGCCGGCGCCGCTCTCAAGGGTTCCCTGAACGTCAGCCTGAGGTTGAGCACGGCCCCCTGCTGGACCACCTTCATCGACTCGATGGAATTGAGCCTGGCATTCTGGGCATCGGCCGCCGACCAGGGCAGCATGACCAGGGCGGCAAGCCCGAACGCGTAGTATCCGATCCGTTTCATCTTATTACCTCCTGTCCCTGCAGCTGCAGAGAGCTGAATCGCTCCTCCCAGATGCCTTCGGCATCCTGGACAAGCTCCTTCAAAACGACTTCCGATTCACTGACTTTGGTGATCACGCCGAAATTCTGGCCGAGATAATTGCCCGGCCCAACCTGGTACAAGGAGCTGTCGGCCTGGATGATCGCGCGCGACTCGTCTCCCCGCGTCAACACGCCCACATACCTCAGGGACTCCAGCGAGTACGCTTCCAGCGGCTCGGGCACATGGTCGGAAGGGGGACCCTTCACGCCTCCGGTGCTTTTCACTTTCTCCGGAATGACCCGGGACACCTTGAAAGGGTCGATCACGTTGCCGGCGTCGTAGGCGACCGGCTCGTAGGGTTTGACCTCGGGCAGCGGCGTGACTTTCCCCTTGAGCCCCTTGGAGGCGTCCTCCATCCATCGACGCAAATCTTCTTGGTCGCCGTCGGACGAACAAGCCGCCAGCAACGCGCAGCAAACCAGGACGGGAAACTTTTTCATCTCCTTCCACCCCTGCCGCCCCTGGCGGCCTGCTCGGCCTTCCTCTTGGCGGCCAATTCTTCTTCATCCAGATAACGGAAGGTCTTGATGACGGCTTCCAGGACCAGCGTGCCATCATTGGTCTGCGGTTTTGGCGCGATCGAAATATTGTTGATCGTCACGATCCGCGACAACTTGCCGACATCTCCCACGAACGCGCCGAAATCGTGATAACTGCCCGTCAAGCGCACGTTTATCGGCAACTCGGCATAGAAATCCTTGACCACCTCGGGGTTGGGCCTGAAAAGATCGAACTGCAAACCGCGTCCCATGCCCGACTGGTTGATCTCCACCAGCAGGGATTCGACTTCCGACTTGTTGGGCAGTTGCTTCAGCAGCACGCCGAACGAACGGTCGATCTGGTTCAGTTGCTGGATGTACTGCTCGCGATTCACGGCCTGCGTTTTCTTGGTCACGTAATCTTCCCTGAGCCTCAGTTCGTCCTGTTGGGACTGCGCCAGGGTATCGAGCTGTTCGCTCCACCAGACCCACCAGCCGGCAGCCAATACCAAGACGAAAAACCCCAACAGCACGGCCACGCGCGGAGCCAGCGGCCACGCGCCGATGTCTTTCGGAAGATTCTGGAAATCATCCAGAATCGATTGGATGTCCAGTTTGGGCGCTTTCATTTCTTGCCCGCCTCCTCATTTGAAGTCCGTTTGATGGTCACGTTCATGTTGAATTCGTTGAGCCGGTTGTTATTCAGGGTCACCGCCTTGACTTCCCTGAGCTCGGGCTTTTCAAGCCACGGCGAGGCTTCGATGTTGCGCATCAGGGTCGGCACGCGCGTACTGCTGGACTGCGCATACCCGAGCAAGTTGACTATGGTGTCGTTTTGCTTCAGCGAACGGAGGTATACGCCGTCGGGCATCTGCTTGGCCAATTCGCTCAACAGGAGCACCGCTTCCGCCCGATTCTGCTGCAAGGACTCGATGATCTGCTTGCGGGCGAGCAGCGCCCGCGTCTGCTCCTGGAGCCGCTTGATTTCGTCGATTTCCTTGTCGAGCGCCGCGATTTCCTTCTTGATGAAATCGTTCTTCGCCGTCTGTTCCACCACGTAGCCGTCGATGACGGTAAACATCGCGAACACGATGAGGCCGGCGAGGATCGCCACCAGCCCGAACAAGCCATAGAACTGCTGCCGCCTGGCCTTGCGTTCGCCTTCCCGGTAAGGAAGCAGATTGATCTTGACGCGTGTCATTGGTCAAACCTCCGTAACGCCAGGCCACAGGCGACCATCAGCGAAGAGGCGTCCGCCAGGAGGCTATTGGCCCGCACACGATCCGAAAGCACCATGTCGGCAAAGGGATTGGCCACGATGGTGTCGATCTGCGTGCGCAGGGCGATCGATTCGTCGCATCCCGGCAGCACGGCACAGCCGCCCGACAGCACGATATGGTCCACTTTGTTGAACTGCGTCGAGGTGAAGAAAAACTGCAGCGCCCGGGACACTTCCAGCGCCATGTTTTCCACGAACGGCTGGAGCAGCTCGGACTCGTAGTTCTCCGGCAGCGCGTTCCGGCGCTTGTCCGCCTCCGCTTCCGCGAAGCTTACGCCGTAAAGCCGCGCGATGTCCTGGGTCAACTGGTTGCCGCCGAACGCCTGCTCGCGCGCGTAAAGCTGCTGCCCGTCGCGCAGCACGGTGAGGCTGGTCACGTTCGCGCCGACATCCACCAGGGCGATGATCTGCCCCTTGCCGCCGTCCGGCAGTTGTTTCAGGATCAGATCGAGCGAGGCGAACACGGCGAAGGATTCGACGTCCATGATCATGGGCTTGAGTCCCGCCGCCTCGACGGCCGCCACCCGGTCTTCCACCTTTTCCTTGCGCGAGGCGGCGATCAGCACCTCGATCTCTTCCGGCGACGACGGCGCGGGACCCACGATCTGGAAATCGAGATTGACTTCCTCGAGGGGAAACGGGATGTACTGGTTGGCTTCCGACTCGACGAGCACTTCCAGCGCTTCCGCTTTTTGCCCGTCGGCGACGATGATCTTCTTGGTGATCACGTGCGAAGTCGGCAGCGCCACGGCCGCCGCCCGGGTCGAGGTCGACAGTTTCCGCCAGGCGCGCTTGATGGTCTCGGCCGCCGCTTCGAGGTTGGCGATGTTGCCGTCGGCGATCACGTCCCGCGGCAAAATCTCGATGGCGTAGCGCTCGACCCGATACCCGCTTTTCCCATCGCTCGCCAACTCGACCATCTTGACGGCGGACGAACTCATATCCAGTCCGATCAAGGGACGGGCCTTGGGATTGAAGATCGAAAGATCAAATTGCAATTCGCTACTCCTCAGAAAAAACCGTTAAATAAGCGGTAGTTAGCGAAGGTACCAATAATCTACTTTAGATGTTAGCAGCAAGTATCCGACAAGTAAACCTTTTTTACGGCTTTCTTCGACACAACTTTAATTTTTTCGCAACTGTCAAGAATTTTCAAGAATCTGTCCGCTTCCCCGCCGGCGGCGCGCCCGGCGAACGGCCCCGGCGGCCTGTTTCGACGCCGTTGCCCCGCGGGCGAGAAAGCGGCCAGCCCGCGGGGCCGGACGGACGCGAGACGGGTGACCACGTTTCCTGTAACTGTTGGAGCATGGGAGCGGTGTTTATATAATCCCGGGAATCGCAGTTTTCAGACCGCCCGTTTCTCCGATGGTTTCCTTTTTCCCCCGAACCGGCCGCCAGGCAGGGCCAGCCCACGCCCCGGCGCGGTTTCCGGGATAATCAGGCGCCACATCTTCCAGGACACTTCCCTCCTATGGTTTCCCGTTGGGTTCTCCGCCCCCTGCTGGTCTTGCTGGGCCTCGTACTCATGGCCTTCGCCATGATTTCCGTGGTCTTGATCCTGACCTATCCGAGTCTGCCCTCGCTGGAGATTCTCACCGACTATCGTCCGAAGATCCCTTTGCGGGTCTACACCGCCGACGGGCACCTGATCGGAGAATTCGGCGAGGAACGCCGCGCGGTCGTGCGCTTCGAGGAAGTTCCCGACATCCTGAAACTGGCCATCCTGGCGGCGGAGGACGACCGTTTCTACCAGCACAAGGGGGTCGACGCGCCCGGCATCGTCCGCGCGACGCTGAACAATCTGCTCGGCGGCCGGCGGCAAGGCGCTTCGACGATCACGCAACAGGTCGCCAAGAATTTTTTCCTCTCGCCCGAAAGAACGTATTTGCGCAAATTCTACGAAGCCTTGCTCGCCTTCAAGATCGAGCACAATCTGAGCAAGGATCAGATTTTCGAGCTGTACATCAACCAGATCTACCTCGGACAACGCGCCTACGGCTTCGCCGTCGCCGCGCAGGTCTATTTCGGCAAGCCGCTGAAGGAACTCAGCCTGGCGGAGGTGGCCATGCTCGCGGGCCTGCCGAGAGCGCCGGCCAGGTGCAATCCGGTGGTCAACCCGAAGTGCGCCCGCTCGCGCCAGCAATACGTGCTGCGCCGCATGCGCCAGATCGAATTCATCGACGGCAGACAACACGAGGACGCTCTCGCGCAGGCGCTGGTCATCCGGCGGGAAAGCAATGACTACGCGGTTCCCGCCGAATACGTCGCGGAAATGGCGCGGCAGATGGTCGCGGAACGGTTCCCGGAAGAAGTCTATTCGCGGGGCCTGCGCGTGTTCACCACGATCACGCGCGCCGACCAGGAAGCCGCCTACGCCAGCCTGCGCCGCAACGTCATCGATTACGACCGGCGGCACGGCTACCGGGGCGCGGAAGCCTACGTCGATCTGTCCGAAATCAAGTCGGAACAAGACGAGGCGCTCGACGAATTGCTGCTGGACCATCACGACACGGAAGACCTTCGCCTGGCCGTCGTGCTGCAGGCCGACACCAAGCAGGTACAGGCTTACCGGCGAGGCGGCGAGATCGTCACGATCGCCGGCGACGGGCTGAAATTCGCCGCGCGCATGATCGACGACAAGGCGCCCGCCAACAAGCGGCTGCGCCGCGGGGCGATCATCCGCGTCCAGAAGGACGACAAGGACAACTGGCGCATCGCGCAAATGCCCGAGGTCGAAGCCGCCTTCCTGTCCGTCGATCCGAAGAACGGAGCCATCCGCTCCCTGGTGGGCGGATTCGACTTCGGCCGCAACAAGTTCAACCACGCGACCCAGGCCTGGCGGCAACCCGGATCGAGTTTCAAGCCCTTCATCTACTCCGGGGCGCTGGAAAAGGGTTTTTCGCCCGCCTCCATGGTCGAGGACGAGCCGATCAGCTTCCCCGCCCTGGTGACCGGCAGCCGGGCGTGGGAACCCAAGAACTATGACGGCAAGTACGAAGGGCCGATGCGCCTGCGGACGGCGCTGGCCAAATCGAAGAACATGGTCTCGATCCGTTTGCTGGAGGCCAGCGGCGTGCAATTCATCCAGGATTACGTCACGCATTTTGGTTTCGACGCCGACAAGCATCCGGCCTACCTGACCATGGCGCTCGGCTCCGGATCGGTCACTCCCTGGCAGATGGTGACCGCCTACTCCGTGTTCGCCAACGGCGGCTACAAGATACAGCCGTTCATCGTCAGCCAGATCCGCAACGAGAAGGACCAGGTCATCGCCGAGGCCCAGCCGGTCAGCGCCGGCGACGAGTCGCTGCTGGCGATCGACCCGCGCAACGCCTACCTGATGGACAGCATGCTGCGCGACGTCACCCTCCACGGCACGGCGGCCCGGGCGTCGGCCCTGCTCAAGCGCCGCGATCTCGCGGGCAAGACGGGCACCACCAACGAACAGGTCGACGCCTGGTTCTGCGGCTACCAGCGGACGGTCGTCGGCTGTTCATGGATCGGCTTCGACCAGCCGAAGAACATGGGCGGGCGCGAAACCGGCAGTTCCGCCGCGCTGCCGGCCTGGATCGGCTACATGAGCAAGGTGCTCAAGGACGTTCCCCAGTCCTTCATGCCGCAGCCCAAAGGCCTGGTGGCCGTGGA
>JAISQQ010000101.1 GCA_031274075.1 Accumulibacter sp. | reverse complement strand
TTGCAAAAAACCCGTGACAAGACCGACGCAACTTGCGCCGACGATGACGCTGGCGAAAGCCTCGTGGCCGGAAAAGGCCGCCGCCGTGCCCGCGACAAGCGAAAACCCCGCAAGGCCAAAAGCCATCCAGTTGCGCAGGCGGGTTTCATGGACTTCCGCGCGCAAGGCCTCGCGCTCGATCACGCGCAAGTGCTCCGAATCTTTCTCGAAGACAGCGAGGATGCGCTCCGGGGCATCCGGGACGATCTCGGCGTACTTTTTCAGGATTTCGGGGTGCGGGATCGGGCCGGAAAAGGTTTCCTGCTGGCGATGGATGGCGAGCGTGGCCTGCGCGTCAGGCGCGTTTTTGCGGACGGGCTTCTGCGCCAATTTCTTCCCCTACCTCGCCAATCGCGTGGCGCATGTTCCTGCCGACCCGTTGCCAGACGCGAAACATCCGCGCTTCGGCGGTCTGCCCCCGGTAGCGCGACAGGTTTGCGCGATGAAAGGGGTAAAACGCGGCGGAGAAGGTGGCGAGAATCTTGTCCATGCCGCTGATTATAGAGGCGCGGTTGAGGGCTGTAAAGGAAACCTCGCCCTCCGGCCAACCCGAAAATGCGCTGACGAAAAAGACAGTCTGTTTTTCTAAAAGATGGCGCAAGAGGCCGGTTTTGTGGACCCGCGTTTCGAGGAAATCCTGCGATTGAAAAAAGACAAGGGGCGAATCTACCCTCTTTTCCTGATGCAGGCGCGCAAGCCTTGACCCGTCACCCGCTTCGAGCGCGTTCCCCGGAAATGATGGCGGTATTATTCAGGATTGCCGCGCACACTTCGACAAATACATATAAGCAAATGACGATAAGCAAATAAAAAAGTATTCCTTGATTCTGAACGGGACACCAGTCTTACATTCAGTCTCATGGTTACGCCGATTCCACATTCTTTCACCATTGGCGCGCTGGCTGAGCGGGCGGGGGTGTCCATTGACACGTTGCGGTATTACGAGCGTGAGGGCTTGCTCGTGGCCGAGCGTCGCAGCGCCTCGGGTTTTCGCGCTTACAACAGCCAGTCGCTGGAACGCCTGCAATTCATCCTCCGCGCCAAGGAATTGGGCTTCGCCTTGCAGGAAATCCGCGAATTGCTCCATGCCTCCACCGATCAGGATCACGGCGTCGAGCGGGTCAAGCAACGCGCCCAGCAACGGCTCTATAGCGTCAACCAGCAGCTTGCCGCGCTCACCGTGGTGCGCGACCGGCTGGAGAAACTGGTGGATGCCTGCCCCGGCTGCGGCGACCCCGAGTGCTGCCCGATTCTGGCCGCCATCAAGGGCAATGAGGAATTGCCGCCCGCAACGTCCACGCAAACACCCGCCGCGTCCACGCAAGCGCCCGCCAAACTTTCCAAATCCGGCTGTTGCGCCGCCTGAATTTTATCCAGAGATTGTTATTTCATGTCCGTCACCGAATCCGCTACCGAGTTTGCCGCCGAGTTTGTCAGCGAGCCGACCCGAACCCTCATCCTGCCCGTGCAGGGCATGACTTGCGCCGCCTGCGCCGCCACCATCGAGCGCGCGCTGGACAAGTTGCCGGGGGTGCGGGCCAGCGTGAACTTCGCGGCGGAGAAAGTGCGCATCGAATATCAGGCCGCCCGCGCCACGCCCGCGCAATTGGTTGAGCGCATCGAAAAAGCGGGCTTTTCCATTCCCGCGCAAAGCACGACGCTTGAGATTGGCGGCATGAGTTGCGCCGCTTGCGCCACGACGGTGGAGCGCGTACTTAACCGCCTGCCCGGCGTTGCCGCGCGGGTCAATTTCGCCTCGGCCCGCGCCCAGGTGGATTACCCGCCCGGCCTGGTCGATGTGGAGCGGCTGATCGGCGCGGTCGAAAAAGCCGGGTTCACGGCAACGCCCGGCGCCGATCTGGAAGCCGCGCAAGCCGCCCGCGCCCTCCGCGATCAGGCGCTCTGGCGGCAGCAATGGCGGCGTTGCCTGCTGGCGGTTCCGCTGACCTTGCCGTTGCTCCTGCAAATGGCGTTCATGTTCGCCGATGGCGCGGAGCATTCGCGCGAATTGCCGCGCGGGGCGCAATGGCTGCTGGCCACGCCGGTGCAGTTCTGGGCCGGGGCGCATTTCTACCGCGCGGCGTGGAACGCGCTGCGCGGCGGCGCGGCCAATATGGATGTGCTGGTGGCGCTGGGCACCAGCGCGGCCTATTTCTATAGCGTCTGGGCGTGGCTTGCGGGCGGGCATCATGTGTATTTCGAGGCCAGCGCCGCCATCATCACCCTGGTGCTGCTGGGCCGTCTGCTGGAAGCGCGCGCCAAGCGCAAAACCTCGTCGGCCATCCAGTCCCTGCTGCAACTCTCCCCCAAGACCGCGCATATCGAGCGCGACGGGCAAATCGTCGAAGTGCCCGCCGCCAGCCTGCGCGTGGGCGATCTCTTCATCGTCGGCGCGGGCGAAGCGGTGGCGGTGGATGGCGTGGTCACGCAAGGCCGTTCCAGCATCGACGAAGCCATGCTGACGGGCGAGAGCATGCCCGTGGCCAAGGAGGAGGGCGACGCCGTTCATGCCGCCACCATCAACCAGAACGGCCTGTTGCGCGTGCGCGCCACCGGCATTGGCGAAGCCACCCTGCTCGCGCAAATCATCCGCATGGTGGATGAGGCGCAAGGCTCCAAAGCGCCGATTCAACATCTGGCCGACCGGGTTGCCGCCGTCTTCGTGCCGGTCGTCGTGCTCATCGCGCTCCTCACGCTGGGCCTCACCTGGGCCGTGACGGGCGTTTTTTCCACCGCGCTGGTGCATGCCGTCAGCGTGCTGGTGATCGCCTGCCCCTGCTCGCTGGGGCTGGCCACCCCCACCGCGCTGATGGTGGGCGCGGGCGTGGCGGCGCGGCGCGGCATTTTGATCCGCAACGCGGAAGTCATCGAGCGCGCGCGGGGTCTGCGCGCGCTGGTGGTGGACAAAACCGGCACCCTCACCCACGGCAAACCGGCCATCACCGAAATCATCACCGCGCGGCCAGAGGACGAAACCCGCCTCATCGCCTGGGCCGCCGCGCTGGAAGCCGGATCATCCCACCCGCTGGCGCGGGCCATCACGCGGCGCGCCAGGGAACAGCAACTGCCGCTGCCCGCCGCCACGGATCTGGAAACCGTGCCCGGCAAGGGCATTGGCGGGCAGATCGAAGGCCGGCGCGTATTGCTGGGCGCGCCGGACTGGCTGGCCGAACGTCCCGCCGCGCAACCCCTGGCGGCGGAACTGGCTACGCGCATCGCATCCGCGCGGGAACGCGGCCACACCATCGCCGCCCTGAGCGTCGAAGGCGACGTGCTGGGCGCGCTGGCGCTGGCCGACCCGCTGCGCGAAACCTCCGCCCAGGCCGTGCGCGACTTGCAACGGCAAGGCGTAGACGTGGTCATGCTCACCGGCGACAACCCGCAGACCGCGCAAGGCATCGCGCGGCAATGCGGCATCAGCCGCTACCGCGCCCAGGTGTTGCCGCAAGACAAAGCGGCGGAAGTGCGGCGTTTGCAGCAGGAATTCGGCCCGCGCGTCGGCATGGCGGGCGACGGCATCAACGACGCCCCCGCGCTCGCCGCCGCCGACCTGAGCTTTGCCATCGGCGGCGGCTCCGACATCGCGGTCAACGCCGCCGACGTGGTACTGGTGCACGGCGACCTGCGCCACGTCGCGCAGGCGGTGGATATTTCCGCCGCCACGCTGCGCAAGATTCGCCAGAACCTGTTCTTCGCCTTCTTCTACAACGCGCTGGGCATCCCGTTGGCGGCTTTCGGCCTCCTCAACCCGGTCGCGGCAGGCGCGGCGATGGCGCTCAGTTCCATCTCCGTCGTGAGCAACTCCCTGCTGCTCAACCGCTGGCGTCCGGCGGCGGCCCGACG
>JAISQQ010000074.1 GCA_031274075.1 Accumulibacter sp. | reverse complement strand
TTTGCCTGGCTGGAGAAGAACCGGAGACTGTGGAAAAACTGCGAACGAAAACTCAACACCCGCCTACAATTCATCCATCTGGCCTTCCTGGCGGTACTGCTTAAAAGACTTTGAACAGGTTCTGAGACATGCGACCGAAATCGGCGGCGCGATCACCGTTGGATTCCGGCTTGCGCCGGAATGACGATCAGGGGATCAGAGGACAGAAGACAGATGACGGAAGACAGTAATATTTTGCGGGCGCGGAGCGCCCGGTAACTGGACTGTCCTCTGTCCTCTGTCCTCAGTCTTCTGTCCTCTGACCCCCCGGAATCGCTCTCGCGCATACTGTGTTACCATCTTCCGTCCTCGATTTTCCTACGCCATGCGCAGATACCTTTCGCTCTCGTTGTTGCTGTCCGTGATGGCATTGAACGCCTGCGGAACGCGGGGTTCGCTCTATCTGCCGCCGCCGCGGGAAACCCGGCCACCGGTCACCAATTCCCCAGCGGCCCAACCTCAGCCCCAACCCCAACCCCAGCCCGGCGCGGTCGAGCCATCCGACTCATGAACGCGAACGCCGCTACTTCGCCTTTTTCGCTGAAGAACGGCCAGCTTTGCGTCGAATCCGTTGCGCTGACGGACCTTGCCCGGGATTTCGGCACGCCCTGCTACGTTTATTCGCGCCGGGCGCTGGAGGCGGCGCTGGACGAATTCCTGACCGAGCTTTCGGGCGTCGACGCGCTGTTGTGCTACGCGGTCAAGGCCAATTCCAACCTCGCGGTGCTCGACGTGCTGGCGCGGCGCGGCGCGGGCTTCGACATCGTTTCCGGCGGCGAACTCAAGCGCGTGCTGGCGGCCGGCGGCGATCCGCGCAAGAGCGTTTTTTCCGGGGTCGGCAAATCGGCGGAAGACATGGCGCTGGCCCTGCGCGCCGGCATCCTGTGCTTCAACGTCGAATCGGCGTCCGAACTCGAGCGTCTCGACGGCGTCGCCGCGAGCCTGGGCGTGCGCGCGCCGGTCAGCCTGCGCGTCAATCCCGACGTCGACGCCCGGACGCATCCGTACATCTCGACGGGACTGAAGAAGAACAAATTCGGCGTCGCTTTTGCGGACGCGCTGGACGTCTACCGCCGCGCCGCCCGCCTGCCCCATCTCGAAGTGAGCGGCATCGGCTGCCACATCGGTTCGCAGGTGCTCGATCCCGCGCCTTTCGCCGAGGCGCTGGACAGGCTGCTGCCGCTGGTGGACCGGCTCGCCGCCGGCGGCATCGCCCTGCGCCACATCGACCTGGGCGGCGGACTCGGCATCCGTTACCGCGACGACGCGGAAGCGCCGAGCGTAAAGAGCTACCTCGCGCCGCTGCTCGACAAGCTGCGCGGGCGGGCGCTGAAAATCCTGCTGGAGCCTGGCCGCCGGCTGGCCGGCAACGCTGGCGTGCTGCTCACGCGCGTCGAATACCTGAAGCCCGGCGAGACCCGGAATTTCGCCATCGTCGACGCCGCCATGAACGACCTGGCGCGTCCCGCGCTGTACGACGCCTGGCACGACATCGTTCCGGTCTGTCCGCGCCAAGATCCGCCGCGGTGCTGGGAAATCGTCGGCCCGGTCTGCGAATCCGGCGATTTTCTCGGCCACGACCGCTCCCTGGCGCTCGCTCCCGGAGATCTGCTGGCGGTTATGTCCGCCGGCGCCTACGGCATGGCCATGAGCTCGAACTACAACACCCGGCCGCGCGCCGCCGAAGTGATGGTCGACGGCGGCGAGGCGCGTCTCGTGCGCCGCCGCGAGACCGTGGAAGAGCTTTACGCCCTGGAAAGCCGGCTGCCGTGAAACGTCCGGCGAGCCTGGCGAGCCTCCCCGCCGCGGCGCTGGCGGCGCTGGCGGCACTGGCGCTACTGGCGATCGCCGCCTGCTCGGACGGCGGCGCCAGCGTCACGGTGGAACAGCCGCCGGCGCCGGTCACGGTCGCGCCCGTGGTGCTGCGCGACATTCCGGTGACGCTGCAGGTCGTCGGACGTTCGGAGGCTTTTGAAAGCGTCACGCTCAAATCGCGCGTCGACGGCCAGGTCGAGGCGGTGCTGTTCACCGAGGGCCAGCACGTCGCGCAGGGCGACGTGCTGATCCGCCTCGACCCGACGGATTTCGCCGCCCATCTGCGGCAGGCGGAAGCGGCGGCGGCGCGCGACCAGGCGCTGATCGCCAAGATGCGCGCCGATACCGCGCGCTACACCGCGCTCAAGGAGCGCAATTTCGTTTCCGAGGAAAAGGTCAACGACATCCGCACCAACGAAGCGACCGCCGCCGCCGACCTGCGCGCCAGCCGCGCCGCGGTGGAGGTGGCGCGGCTACAGCTTTCCTACGCCACCATCCGCGCGCCGATCACCGGCATCGTCGGCGCGCGCCTGGTCTTTCCCGGATCGGCGGTCAAGGCCAACGACGTGACCGTGGCGGTGATCAACAGCGTCCGCCCCCTGTTGGTCAACTTCGCCATCCCGGAGCGGTATCTGCCGCAATTGCGCGCGGTTCGCCAGCTTGGCCGCCTCAGGGTCGGCATCACCGAACCCGGCGACGCTTCCCGGCGTTTCGAGGGCGCGGTGCGCTTCATCGACAACACGGTGGACGCCAGCACCGGCACCATTTTGCTCAAGGCCGAACTGCCGAACGAGGACGAGGCGCTGATGCCCGGTCAGTTCCTCAACGTCGCGCTGATCCTCGAAACCCTGGAACAGGCGGTGAGCGTGCCGAGCGAGGCGATCCAGCAAGGGGTGGAAGGCAATTACCTCTACGTGCTCGGCGACGACGGCCGCGTCGACCTGCGCCGCGTCGAGGCGCTCGCCGCGCAGGATGGCTTCACCGCGATTCGCGGCGATCTCCAGGCGGGCGACCGGGTGGTGACCGACGGGCAACTGCAATTGGCCCCCGGCGTCAAGGTCAGGGTCCAGGAGCAAACGCAGGATCAGACGCCGGACCAGGCGGGCGGCCCGCTTCCCGCCACCGCCGCGCCGGCGAACCCGGCGAACCCGGCGGGGTAGCGCCATGCAACTGCCCGAACTCTGCATCCGCCGCCCGGTGATGACCACGCTGCTGATGGCGGCGTTCGTCATCTTCGGCCTCATCGCCTACCGCGCGCTGCCGGTTTCCGAACTGCCCGACATCGACTTTCCGACCATCTCGGTGACCGCCAACCTGCCCGGCGCTTCGCCGGAAACCATGGCCTCGGCGGTGGCTACCCTGCTCGAAGGCCAGTTTTCGACCATCGCCGGACTCGATTCGATGAGTTCCACGAGCGCCCAGGGGACGACCACGATCAGCCTGCAATTCTCGCTCGACCGCGACATCGACGCCGCCGCCCAGGACGTGCAGTCGGCCATCGCCGCGGCGCAGCGCCGGCTGCCGCCCTCGATGCCGACGCCGCCGTCGTTCCGCAAGATCAACCCGGCGGACGCGCCGATCTACAACATCGCCCTGTCGTCGTCGACGCTGCCCCTGCCGGTGGTCAACGAATACGCCGAAACGCAGTTGGCGCAGCGCTTGTCGACGATCACCGGGGTCGCCCAGGTGCAAGTCTACGGTTCGCAGAAATACGCCGTGCGCATCCAGGTCGATCCCAACGAGCTGACCGCCCGCGGCATGGGCATCGACGAGCTGCACCAGGCCGTCATGCAGGCCAACGTCAACCAGCCGCTCGGCCAGTTCAGCGGCGAGCACCAGATGTTCTCCATCAAGGACAACGGGCAGCTCACCCGGGCGGTGGCCTACCGTCCCTTGATCGTCGCCTGGCGCAACGGCGCGCCGGTGCGCCTCGAAGAGGTCGCCACGGCGATCGACAGCGTCGAGAACAACCGCGTCGCCGCCTGGAACGTCGACAAGCGCGCCATCGTGCTGGCCATCCAGCGCCAGCCCGGCGCGAACACCGTGGACACCGTCGCCGCGATCAAGCGCGTGCTGCCCGGCTTCCAGTCCAGCCTGCCGGCGTCGATCACCATGACCACGCTGTACGACCGCAGCATCACCATCAGCGAGTCGATCGAGGACGTGCAATTCACCCTGCTGCTCTCCGGCTTCCTGGTCATCCTGGTGATCCTGATCTTCCTGCGCAACGTCTCGGCCACGGTCATCCCGGCGCTGGCCCTGCCGATCTCGGTGATCGGCACCTTCGCCGTGATGCACGCGCTCGACTACAGCCTGGACAACCTGTCCCTGCTCGCCCTGACGCTGGCCGTGGGTTTCGTCGTCGACGACGCCATCGTCATGCTGGAGAACATCGTCCGGCACATCGAGCTGGGCGAAAAGCCGCTGCAGGCGGCCATCAAAGGCTCGCGCGAAATCGCCTCCACCATCGTCTCGATGACGCTCTCGCTGATCGCCGTGTTCATCCCGGTGATGTTCATGAGCGGCATCGTCGGCCGCCTGCTGCACGAATTCGCCGTCACCATCTGCGCCTCGATCTTCGTTTCGGGCCTGGTCTCGCTCACCCTCACGCCGATGCTGTGCAGCCGCTACCTGAAACACGCGGCAAGCGAAGAACACGGCCGGGTCTTCCGGCTGTTCGAGCGCTTCTTCGAGCGGCTCCAGGGCGGCTACGAGAAAACGCTGCGCCTGGCCTTGCGCCATCCGCGCGCGGTGATCGCCGGATTCGTGCTTTCGGTGCTGGGCAGCGGCCTGCTCTTCGTCCACATCCCCAAGGGCTTCCTGCCGGAAGGCGACAGCGGGCGCATCCTGGGCACCACCGAAGCCGCGCAGGACGTGTCCTTCGCCGCGATGGTGGAAAAACAGCGCGCCATCGCCGCCATCATCGCCGCCGATCCGAATATCCTTTCCTTCATGTCCGCGGTCGGCCCCACCAGCGGGCGGCCGACCCAGAACACCGGCTCGCTCAACCTGATCCTCAAGCCGCGGGACGAGCGCCAACTGTCGGCCGAGCAGATCATCCAGCAGCTCCGTCCCCGGCTGGCGACCGTTCCCGGCATCCGCGTCTACCTGCGCAATCCGCCGTCGATCAGCATCGGCGCCCGGGTGACCTCGGCGCAGTACCAATACACGCTGCAAAGCACCGACCTCGACGAACTGCACGGCTGGACCGCTACGCTGCTCGACCGCATCCAGCGCCTGCCCGGCTTCGTCGACGTCACCAGCAACCTCTACAACAACGGCCCGGTGGTGACCCTGGACGTCGACCGCGACAAGCTCGCCACGCTCGGCCTGAGCTTCGGGCAAGTCGAGGACGCCCTGCAGAGCGCCTTCAGTTCCCGCCAGATTTCGACCATCTACGGCACCGCCAACCAGTACCAGGTGATCCTCGAAGTCAGCCCCGAATACCAGCTCGATCCCTCCTGGCTTTCCCGGCTCTACGTGCGCGCCGCCGGCGGCCAGTTGGTGCCGCTCGACACCGTGGCTCGGGTGACCCGCGGCACGCAGGCGACGACCATCAACCACCAGGGGCAAATGCCTTCGGTGACCATTTCGTTCAACCTGCGGCCCGGCGTTTCGCTCGGCGACGCGGTCAACAGCCTCAAGGCGCTCGAACAGGAAATGCGCCTGCCGGTATCGCTCAACACCAGCCTGCAAGGAACCGCCCAAGCCTTCCAGGCGTCGCTGCAAGGACTCGGCATGCTGCTGGCGATCGCCGTGCTGGTGGTCTACATCGTGCTCGGCATCCTCTACGAAAGCTTCATTCATCCGCTGACCATCCTCTCCGGGCTGCCGTCCGCGGCGCTCGGCGCGCTGATCACGCTGATGCTCTTCGACATCGACCTCAATCTCTACGCCTTCGTCGGCGTCATCATGCTCATCGGCATCGTCAAGAAGAACGCCATCATGATGATCGACTTCGCGCTCGACCGGCAGCGCAACGCGGGCGACGCCGCCTACGACGCCATTTTCAACGCCTGCCTGATCCGCTTCCGGCCAATCATGATGACCACCATGGCCGCGCTCGTCGGTACCCTGCCGATCGCGCTGGGCATCGGCGCCGGCGCCGAAGTGCGGCAGCCGCTGGGCATCACCGTCGTCGGCGGGCTGGTCGTGTCGCAGTTCCTGACGCTCTACCTGACGCCGGTGGTCTACCTCTACCTCGACCGGCTGACGCAGCGGGAACAAGCCGCCCACGTCGCCGCCGAGCCGCTTTGAACGCGCTTTGACTTTTGAACGCGCCTTGACCACGCCTTGACCACGCCTTGACCACCCTCATGGACGACACGCGCCGCGCCGCGGCGGAGAAGCAGCGCATCGACAAATGGCTGTGGGCCGCGCGCTTCTTCAAGACGCGCCCGCTGGCCGTCGAAGCCCTCCACGCCGGGCACGTCCGCTGGAACGGTGAAATCCCGAAGCCGGCCCGCGAAATCCGTCCCGGCGATACGCTGGACATCGCGCTCGGCCCCTTCCGCTGGACCGTGATCGTGCGCGCGCTCGGCGAACAACGCCGCCCCGCCGCCGAAGCGCGGCAACTCTACGAGGAAACCGCCGAAAGCCGCGCCCGGCGCGAGGCGCTTCAAGAAACCCTGCGCCTCGCGCCCGCGCCCGGCAGCGGCCTCAAGGGCCGGCCGACCAAGAAAGCGCGGCGGCTGATCCA